>JAABUA010000025.1 GCA_011389515.1 Desulfobacteraceae bacterium | reverse complement strand
CCATCTGCATCAAGGATATGGCCGGCCTGCTTGCTCCCTACGACGCTTTCGAGCTTGTCAAGGCGCTGAAGGAAACGGTGAAGCCGCCCATTCATCTGCACAGTCACTTCACATCCGGCATGTCTCCCATGAGCCACCTGAAAGCCATCGAGGCGGGCGTGGATATCATTGATACCTGTATGTCACCGTATGCGTACAGGACTTCCCATGCCGCCATTGAACCCCTGGTTGTTACCCTTTACGGTACAAACCGGGATACCGGCTTTTCCGTGAAGGCATTGGATGAAATCAACCAGAAACTTGAAAATGATATTCTGCCCAAGTACAAGCACCTGCTGGATGATTCAAAGGTGTCCATTATCGATACCAACGTGCTTCTGCACCAGACGCCGGGCGGCATGCTGTCCAACCTGGTAAACCAGCTTCGTGAAATGGATGCCCTTGATCGAATCAACGAAGTCTACGAACTGCTCCCCAAAGTCAGAAAAGATTTGGGGCAGGTTCCTCTGGTGACGCCCACCAGCCAGATTGTCGGCATCCAGACGGTCAACAACGTGCTTTTTGATGATGAAAACGAAAAATACAAAATGACCACCCAGCAGGTAAAAGATCTCTGCTACGGTCTGTACGGAAAAACAGCAGCCCCCATCAACCCCGATGTGCAGAAAAAAGTGCTCAAAGGGTATCCAAGGGGAGAAGAGCCCATCACATGCCGACCGGCTGAAATTTTAGAGCCGGAACTCGAAAAGGCAAAGGAAGAAGTAAAAGACCTTGCGGCAGATCTTGACGACGTGCTTATCTATGCCCTTTACCCCACCACCGGCAGGAAATTTCTGCGCTACAAGTACGGGCTGGAAGAGCCGCCCGCATCGCTCAAGCCCAAGACCCTGAAGCAGGCAAAAGAGGAAGAAGCGCTGGTTCGAAAGGCGCGTGCCGGAGAGGTTGTGGCAAAGAAAAAGCCGGAAGACGAGGAAGGCCTGAGAAAGTTTACGGTTGTCGTAGATGACGAACCTTTTGAGGTGACCGTTGAGGACAAGAATCCGCCCGTGTTGCAGGCCGCCGCATATGCACCGGCGCATCAGCCCGCACAGCAGCAGGCTCCGCAGTCCGGGGCGCCTGTAAGGCAGCCTGAAGCCCAAAGCGCAAGGCCGGCACCCGCTCCCAAAGCGGCGCCGGAAGCAAAAGCGGTTGATGAAAAGTCCAAAGCCCAGGAAAGTGCGCCTGCTGCGTCGCCTGCGGATGGAACGCCCATCAAGGCGCCTATGCCGGGTACAATTATCCGTTTCGAGAAAAAAGTCGGTGACGCGGTTAAGGAAGGCGATACCGTGGTGATCCTTGAGGCCATGAAAATGGAAAACTCCCTTACCGCGCTTGCATCGGGTATTTTGAAAATCATCAACTATAAAGAAGGCGATGCTGTTGCCAAAAATGACGTGATCTGCATTATTGAATAAGTGCAACGGTCCTGTTTCGCGGAGACGATGTGCAACGTGAAAAAATAAGAAAGTAAGGGTTTTTTTCTATGAAAATACATGAATACCAGTCAAAAGAACTGTTTGCTTCCCACGGTATTCCCATTCCCAAAGGGGCGGTTGCCGAAACCGTGGAAGACGCCAGACAGGCGGCTGAAAAGATCGGCACCTTTCCAATGGCGGTCAAGGCCCAGATACATGCGGGGGGCCGTGGAAAAGGCGGCGGAGTAAAACTGGCCCGGTCCATGGAGGAAGTGGTATCCCATGCCGAGGCAATTCTTGGCATGACCCTTGTGACGCCGCAGACCGGCCCGGAAGGGCGGCGTGTGAAGCGGGTTTTGATTGAGGCCGGGCTTGACATTGCATCGGAGCTTTATCTCAGCCTCACGGTCGACCGGGAAACCGCCTCCGTACTGATCATGGCCAGCGTTGCGGGAGGCATGGACATTGAAGAGGTTGCGGAAAAATCGCCGGAGAAAATCATAAAAGTCCGGGTGAACCCCCTTGCGGGCATTTCCGGATACCACTGCCGGGCGGTCGCGTACGGATTGGAGCTCCCTCCGGCGGCAATCAAATCCTTTCTGAAGATTCTTCCGGCGCTCTATAACCTGTTTGTGGATTACGATTGTTCGATGGTGGAAATCAATCCCCTGGTATTGACCAAAGACGACGAAATCCTTGCCCTGGATGCCAAGGTCAGCTTTGACAGCAATGCGCTTTTCCGGCACAAGGATATTATGGATTACCGGGATTTTGATGAAGAAGATCCCCTGGATGTGGAAGCCTCGAAATACAATCTCAATTATATCAACATGGACGGTACCGTTGGAAACATGGTCAATGGTGCCGGTCTTGCAATGGCGGTGATGGATACGATCAAGCTGGCCGGTGCGGAACCGGCAAATTTTCTTGATGTCGGGGGCGGCGCCACAGCGGAAATGATTGAAAACGGTTTTCGCATCATATTGTCCGACAAAAAGGTCAAGGCGCTATTGATAAACATTTTCGGCGGTATTCTTCGCTGCGACATACTGGCCCAGGGCGTTGTCGCGGCGGCCAGAAACATACAGATCAACGTGCCGATCGTTGTGCGCATGGAGGGGACCAACGTTGAAGAGGGAAGACGGATTCTTGCGGAGTCCGGGCTGAACCTGTCTACGGCGGTTGACCTCAAGGATGCCGGCGAGCAGGTCGCAAAACTGGTTGCGTAAACGCTACGGGAAAGCCTGACCCGCAGGGGCATTCCTTGCGGGTGTCCGAAATGCCATTCCCCGGCTTTTGAAAACTGGGCGACCCCAAGGGTCAAACCTCTCAAGAATAAAAAATTACAATCGTATAAGAAGATATAGAGGATTTCCATGAGTATATTCGTCAATAAAGATACCCGGGTTGTGGTGCAGGGAATCACCGGAAAGGAAGGACAATTTCATGCCCGGCAGTGCATCGAGTACGGAACCGTCGTTGTTGCCGGCGTGACTCCCGGCAAGGGGGGGCAGAACATGGATGCCGTGCCTGTTTTCAATACCGTCAGGGATGCTGTCTCCGAAACCGGCGCCAATTGCAGCCTTATTTTCGTGCCGCCGCCGTTTGCCGCAGATGCCATCATGGAAGCGGCGGATGCCGAAATTCCGCTGATCGTTGCCATTACCGAGGGAATTCCCGTAATGGACATGATGAAGGTGAAGCACTACCTGGCTGCAAAAAAATCCCGGCTCATCGGCCCCAACTGTCCCGGTATCATAACGCCGGGAGAAGCCAAGGTGGGCATCATGCCCGGCGTGATACACAAAGCCGGCGGACCCATCGGTGTCGTATCACGATCCGGAACCCTGACCTACGAAGTGGTTTACCAGTTGACAATGCAGAATATCGGACAGACAACCTGCATCGGCATTGGTGGAGACCCGGTAAACGGTACGGATTTCATCGACTGCCTTTCGGCCTTCCAGGCCGACGATGATACCCGGGGGATTGTCATGGTGGGCGAAATCGGGGGAAGCGCGGAAGAGGAAGCGGCACGTTATATAAAGGAAAACGTTACCAAGCCGGTCGTCGGGTTCATCGCCGGCATGACCGCCCCGCCGGGAAGGAGAATGGGGCACGCAGGCGCCATTATCAGCGGCAACTCCGGTACCGCCCAGGGCAAAATCAAGGCCCTCAAGGAAAGCGGCGTCCATGTGTGCGAAGAACTTGGCGTCATTGGGGAACTGTGTGCCAAAGTATTTTAGTTTTTCATTATCAGTCACTATATTAATCTCGATACAATCGCCTCCGGAGAAAGAAATATGAACTGGTTTGTTGATACGTTCAGGACCTCTCTCGGCAAGAAGTTCCTGATGGCCGTAACCGGTCTGGGCTTCATTGGGTTTATCATTGTCCACATGATGGGCAACATGACCCTTTTTGTAGGACATGAAGCATTTAACGCCTACGTGGAAAAGCTCCACGGGTATGAAGCGCTGATCCTGGTGGCCGAAATCGGGCTTCTTTCCCTGGCGGTCATTCACGTGACCACGGGATTGCTGCTTTTTCTGGGGAACCGGTCTGCGCGAAACGTCTCCTATACCGTGAAGAAAAGCGGCGGGGGGCGTAATATCGGTTCCGCTACAATGCCGTATACCGGTTTTGTGATTTTGTTGTTCGTGATTCTTCACTTGAGCAATTTCTCCTTTGTCGACACCACAGACCGCACCATGTACGATGTCATCACCGCCACTTTTTCTTCATGGATTTATATCATCGTGTATGTCGTCTCCGTCGCGGCCGTTGCCATTCACGTCCGGCACGGTTTCTGGAGCCTGTTTCAGTCGCTGGGGCTCAACCACGAAAAATACATGCCCGCGCTGCGGATGATCAGTATTGCGCTGGCAGTCATTGTGGGTGTTGGATTCGGCCTGATTCCCATCTATATCGGCATAATCACCTGACCGTTATGGATGGCCATCCGCAGGGAGGCTGCCCGCCGCACCTGCAAAGCGTAACCTTTAATAAAATTGAACGGATAAGCAACAAGAGAGGTTGAAATCTATGCTGCCTGATTCAAAAGTACCGGCAGGACCGCTGGCCGAAAAATGGGACCGTCATAGGTTTGCGTTAAAGCTGGTCAACCCTGCCAACCGGAAAAAATACGATATCATCGTTGTCGGTACCGGGCTTGCCGGCGCATCCGCCGCGGCCAGCCTTGGAGAACTCGGATACAATGTCAAGAACCTTTGTGTCCAGGACAGCCCCCGGAGAGCCCACAGCATTGCGGCGCAAGGAGGAATCAATGCCGCCAAGAATTATTCCAATGACGGCGATTCCACCTGGCGGCTGTTCTACGATACAATCAAGGGGGGAGATTTTCGTGCAAGAGAAGCCAATGTTTACCGGTTGGCGCAATTAAGCGAAAACATCATCGATCAGTGCGTTGCCCAGGGCGTCCCCTTTGCCCGCGATTACGGGGGGCTTTTAGACAACCGTTCATTCGGCGGCGCCCAGGTTGCCCGGACATTCTATGCCCGCGGACAGACCGGACAACAGTTGCTGATTGGGGCATACAGCGCACTCATGCGCCAGGTGTCTACCGGCAGGGTAAAAATGTACCCCCGTCGGGAAATGCTGGACCTGATTCTTGTCAACGGGAAAGCACGGGGTATCGTTGCCCGCAACCTGATTACCGGTGAGATTGAATCCTATTCGGGCCATGCCGTTGTGCTGGCGACCGGCGGTTATGGAAACGCTTATTTTCTGTCCACCAATGCCATGTCGTCCAATGTCACCGCAGCGTTCCGGGCGTACCGGAAAGGCGCGTTGTTTGCCAATCCCTGCTTTACGCAGATCCATCCCACCTGTATCCCGGTCCATGGCATACACCAGTCCAAGCTGACGCTGATGAGTGAGAGCCTGAGAAATGACGGAAGGGTATGGGTTCCCAAAACGCCGGGGGACAAGCGCAGGCCTGGAGATATTCCGGAGGCCGAAAGGGACTACTACCTTGAGCGCAAATATCCCAGCTTTGGCAACCTGGTTCCCCGTGATGTGGCATCCAGAAACGCGAAAGAGCAATGCGACCAGGGAAAAGGCGTTGGTGAAACCGGGCTTGCGGTTTACCTGGATTTTGCGGAAGCCATCAAGCGGGACGGCAAGGATGTGATCGAGGCCAAATACGGCAACCTTTTTGAAATGTACGAAAAAATTACCGGCGAGAACCCCTATGAAACCCCGATGATGATCTATCCCGCCGTCCACTACACCATGGGCGGATTGTGGGTGGACTATAACCTCATGACAAACATCGATGGGCTTTTCGCCATCGGCGAGGCCAACTTTTCGGATCACGGAGCAAACCGGTTGGGCGCTTCCGCCCTCATGCAGGGGCTTGCCGATGGATATTTTGTCCTCCCGTATACGATGGGGGGATATCTCGCATCCAATACAATTGAGAATGTCGACACCTCGCATAAGGCGTTTGAGGCGTCCAAAAACGCCGTAACCGAACAGGTTAACAAGCTGCTCTCCATAGGCGGAAAGCAAACGGTGAGCCATCTGCACCGGCGGCTGGGAAAGATATTGTGGGATTACTGCGGCATCGCACGGGACGAAGATGAGCTGAAAAAAGCACTTACGCTGATTCGTGATTTAAAAGAAGAGTTCTACAATGATGTCAACGTGCCCGGCAGCGGTGACGATTTCAACCAGAACCTTGAAAATGCCGGCCGTGTAGCCGACTTCATGGAGCTTGGAGAGTTGATGGTCACAGACGCATTGCACCGCAAGGAATCCTGCGGCTGTCATTTAAACACCGCATTTCTGACGGAAGACAATGAACCGTTGCGGGATGATGAGAATTTTGCCATGGTTGCCGCATGGGAATACGCCGGTGAAGGAAAGGAGCCGACGCTGCACAAGGAACCGTTGACGTTTGAAAATGTTGAATTGACGCAGAGGAGCTATAAATGACCACCAAAACCATCAACCTCACACTCAAAGTCTGGCGGCAGAACCGTTCCCGGCCCAAGGGGGGGTTTGAAAACTATACCGCGAAGGATATCTCCACGGACATGTCTTTTCTGGAGATGCTCGATGTTGTCAACGAGGATCTTGTTTTGTCGGGAAAAGAGCCCATCGCATTTGACCATGACTGCAGGGAAGGGATTTGCGGCATGTGCGGGGCCGTTGTCGACGGGGAAGCCCACGGTCCATTGAAGGAAACAACCCTTTGCCAGCTTCACATGCGGCACTTCAAAAGCGGGGATACCATTGTAATAGAACCCTGGCGGGCAAGGGCCTTCCCGATCGTCAAGGACCTGGTGGTCGACAGGAGCGCCTTTGATGAGATCATTGCATCCGGCGGCTATATTTCCTCGAAAACCGGTGGTGCCCAGGATGCAAACAACATCCTCGTGGGGAAGGAAATTGCGGACAAGGCGTTCAATGCAGCCGCCTGTATCGGCTGCGGCGCTTGTGTCGCCGCCTGTCCGAACGCATCAGCCATGCTCTTTGTGGGTGCAAAGGTATCCCACCTGGGGCTTTTACCGCAAGGGCGACCAGAGGCCAAAACAAGGGTGCATAACATGGTGCGGACCATGGACCGTTTGGGCTTCGGCAATTGCTCCAATGAAACCGAGTGTGAAGTGCAATGTCCCAAATCCATATCCATACGGGAAATCGCCCGGATGAACCGGGAATTTGTAAAGGCGTCCTTCTCATAAATAACAGGATAAAGGCATTCTCATGAAAACGATGAAAAGAGTGGGGCTTCTGCTGATGGCCGCCGGGCTCTGCGTGCTCGGCTACCAGGGAATTGAATCGATGATGTCGGAGGGAACGTCGTATACCAACTATACCCTGGTGGATATGCTCGGTGAAAATGCCCTTGCATGGCATAAAAGCATTCCCATAAACACCCTTGTAAGAGGAATCCAGTATGTGATCAACGTGCCGGCGTACGCCCTTTTTCTGGTTGTCGGGGCTGTATTGCTGGTAATAAACGGTATTTTCGCAAAGCGGTAGTACGCGAAAAACAAAGGGGGCGGATGTGATGATGGGTAAAAAATCCGCCCCCTTTTTTAATCCTTTTTGGCCTTGCCCATTGCCGCCTTAAGCTTTTCCGCCAGATCTCCCATTCCCGTATCCCCTTTATCGCTCTGCGGCCGTTCGCTGGTAAAGTTTTTCCAGTTATCGACGTCCGGACTATCCCCAAGACCCAAAGATATCTTTCGGTTTTTTGTGTCGACTACCTCAACGACAAGCGTAATGCTGTCATCGGTTCGCAGTTTTTCAATATCCTGTCTTCCCGGTGCGTCTTTTATTTTTGATGACGGCAGCAATCCTACGATACCCGGTTCAAGTTCAATGAAGTAGCCGAATTTTTCTTTTTTTTCAATGCGTCCCGTAATTGTCTGTCCCGCTTTATAATTGTTCTCGATATCCACCCATGGGTCCCCCTCGGCATCTTTCATGCTCAAGGAAATGCGCCGGGCTTCGGGATCAATGCCTTTAATCATTACGGCGACGGTTTCGCCGGGTGTAACCACATCCTCGGCTCTTATCACGCGCCTGTGACTCAATTCGCTGATATGAACAAGGCCTTCGATGCCGTCCTCGATTTCGACGAACGCACCGAAATCGGCGCATCGGGTTACCGTACCCTGGATCTTGTCCCCTTCCTGGTACCGGTCGGAAATGTTTTCCCAGGGATCGCCCATTGCGGATTTCATGGACAGGGAAATTTTTACCGGCCTGGACTTGTCGCCGGTTTGCTCAATTCCCAGAATGACGGCCTTGACCGTGTCATTCACGGCAACGGCCTCTTCGGTTTTATTAACGTGTTTCCAGCCCAGTTCGGAGATATGAATCATCCCTTCGACACCGGGAATGACCTCGGCAAAAGCGCCGTAAGGCATGATTTTGATTATCCGGGCATCGACGATGTCGCCTGGCTTTATGGTTTTGAGGAACTGCTCTCGCGCTTCTGCAATATACCGGTTCAACAGGTCCCGGCGGGATACAACGATATTTTTCCCCCGCGATTCTATACGGGTGATTAAAAATTCATAGGCATTGCCGACATATTCCTCCGGATTTTCCACGTAGGAAACATCTACCTGGCTGACCGGGCAGAATGCCATTTTCCCCATCATGCTGACCCGGAATCCGCCCTTGCAGGTTTCAGTGATCCGGCCCTCCACAGGAATGGCGTGTTTATAGGCATCATATAAACGGTTTTCCCCTCCGGAGCCTGAAATCGCTTTTGAAAGCCTGATTTCCCCGTCTCCGATGGAAATGACGTAAAGCTTTAAAATATCTCCCACCTGGTGAGGAATTTCCCCATTCTCATCCATGAGTTCCGCTTTGTCGATAACGCCGTCGACCTTGGTGCCGGTATTGATAAAAATGCTCTGGTCACCGATGGAGATGATTTCACCGTTTACTGTTTCCCCCACATTCAAATCGTCTTTCACATCGCCCATGTAATTTTCAAAAAGCGTTGCAAAGTCTTCTTCTTCTGGATTTTCCGGATCCTGTGAGGAATTGTCAGGTTTGTCGGTCATTTGTTGCTCCTGGTTGTTGTCTGATTGCATGCGTGAATGCGTATATCCATCAAAAACTGTATTTCCTTGGACTCTATTACCATATTGAAGGGGGGCGATAAAGAAATTATCCATAATTATTTGCTCCTGCCGGGGCTATTACACCCATTTCAATATTGTCCTTTCAGCCCCAATCTTTTTATTGAATAATCGAAATCGAAATCGAAAAAAAAGAATAGGGCATTTGGACCTGCCACAGAATATGGGCACCCGCAAGGGGGGCCCCTACGATTTCCATCTGATCATATTGCCAATTAATCAATGCAAAGAATTGTAAGAAATCGATTTCGATTTCGAAAAAACGAAATGCAAACAAGCGGATACAACGAAATCCGAATTTCGAGATGGCTTATCATCACCGATTGAAAAATTTTCAGGAAAGGTTATAATTGTTCATTATGATTACACGATTTTTACCCTGGAAATTTTTGGTTAAGAGAGCCGCCCGTCGTTACGGTGTCATTGACCCCTTGAGTATCATCGCCCGCGTCCGCCAATTCGCCCAGCCGTCAGAAGTGCAGGAGCCCATCGAACTGCTAAGGGCGGGCATTATTTTTCATGCCCGAGGACTCATCAATTCCCGTGCGATTCAGTACAACCTTGACTGGGTGTGGCCCTACTGGGTGGAAAAACAGTTCAACCCGAAGGACTCCTCTTTTATTCCGAGAGGCTTTTCATTTTCTCATGTCAACCTGACCCACCGGAACTGGACTGCAATCGGGCATCCCGATGTACCCTATTATCCCATAGTAGATCCGCAAGGATTATTTACGCCTTTGTATGACGGCTGGTCTATTGATTGCTGGGTTATCGCACGCGACGGCACGCAGTTTATTCCTTCGCGCATGGACGGTGCAACGCAGACGATAAAAAAAAAAGATCACGGGCTGTCGGTGGAAACCCGCCTTGAAAAAAACGGCTTCACGCTGGACACAAAGGTGCGCTTGGAGCGGGAAAACCGCAATTTTTATGCCTGTATGGAAGCGGAGGCTGCTTCTGAAAAAGAAGCATGGCTCGTGGTTGCCCTCAGGCCGTATAATCCCGAAGGGGTGCAGTTTATAGAAAACATCCGTTTTGAAAAAGAGCCTTCCTTTTTCTGGCTGGTAAACCGGCATACCCGGGTATATATGGACCAAGAGCCGGAAAAAATCATTTATTCCAGTTATCACGAGGGGGATGTTCTTCATAAGTTGAACCAGCTGGAAAATTCGTCAGAAACCGTGGAAAAGGTTCACTGCGGGGTTGGTTTGGCGACGTCCGCAGCGTTTTTTCCAATATCCGGAAAGTCCCGTAAAGTCAGGATCGTTACAGATGTTACCCGGGAAATCCCCACAGGCGTCGGCAGGAAAGAATATGAATCCAACTCCTGGGAAAAACTCCTTGAAAACGCCGCTTCCCTTACAGTTCCGGACAAACGTATCGGGCAGCTCTATGATACGGCACTTTCAACGCTTCTGCTGTTATCGGCAGGAGAAGTAGTTCCCGGACCATACACCTATTTCCGTTTCTGGTTCCGGGATGCCTGCCTGATGATCAATGCCATGCTGGGTGTCAACCTTCTGGACCGGGTGTACCGCCACCTTGACACGTTTCCGGCGCGTCGAAAGTGGAGCGGGTATTTTCAGAGTCAGCAGGGGGAATGGGATTCCAACGGTCAGGTGTTGTGGATACTTGGCCGCTATTTGAGCGTCAGCGGGGAAAAACCCTCCGCCGCATGGCTGGATGCGGTTTTCAAGGGAGGGGAATGGATAGAAAAAAAGCGGGTGAGGAAAAAAAGCGGCAGACCCCATGAAGGCCTGCTTCCGGCGGGTTTCTCCGCTGAACACCTGGGCCCCAATGATTACTATTACTGGGATGATTTCTGGGGATTGGCGGGTTTGCAAAGTGCAGCGGAAATTGCCCGCAGGTATGATTCCAGGGCTCTTGCCGATCGATTCGAACGATATGCCGGCGATTTTGAAAAGACAATACTTTCTTCCATCGACAGCATCCCGGAGGCAAGAAGCCGGGGCTGCATCCCTGCGTCGCCGTATCGAAGGATGGATGCGGGAGCGATCGGTTCGCTCGTGGCGGATTACCCTCTGCAGCTCTTGCCTGCCGGCGATGAGCGGATCAGCAACACCATCACCTATCTCATGGAGAATTGTTTTCATGAAGGCGCTTTCTTTCAGGACATGATCCATTCCGGCGTAAATGCCTATCTGACACTGGATATCGCCCAGAGCCTTCTTCGCCATGGAGATCCACGGTATCGGGCGCTTTTTGAAAGGGTGGTTGATCTGGCATCTCCCACAGGTCAGTGGCCGGAGGCGATTCACCCCCTTACCGGCGGCGGCTGCATGGGTGACGGCCAGCACGGATGGGCTGCAGCAGAGTTTTTGATGATGATACGAAGTATGTTTGTGCGGGAAGAATCCGGCAGGCTGGTGATTGGTTCAGGGGTCTTTCCGGAGTGGATCGAAAGCGGAGACCCTGTGTTTTTCGGGCCGACAGCCACCCCGTTCGGCCCGGTATCCGTAGCCATCCAAAAAACAGACCAAGGGGCAAAAGTTACCGTGGATAACCAATGGCGGTCTGATCCGCCGGAAATTGAGATCCGGATTCCCGGTTGCAATCCCACCGTTTTTGACGACAAAAGGGAACGCAGGCTCGAAGCGGAGGTCGAAAATACATGAAGGTATGCATGTTTACCAATACGTACATTCCGCATGTCGGTGGTGTTGCCAGGTCTGTTTCCTGCTTTGAAGAAGATCTCAGAAAACGTGGGCACCGGGTTCTCATCGTTGCGCCCACGTTTCATGAAACCCCGAAAAACGAAAACCGGGATTTTGTGCTGCGGATCCCGGCAATCCAGAATTTTAACGGGAGCGATTTTTCGGCCAGCATCCCGTCCCCCTTTTTGATCCACCAGAAAATGGATGAATTTCAGCCGGACATCATACACAGCCATCATCCATATCTGCTGGGCGATACAGCCATGCGGGTGGCTTCCAGGAATGGTCTGCCAATCGTATTCACGCACCACACCCTCTATGAGCAATACGCGCACTATGTGTTGTCGTCTGAACCCATGAAAAAATTTGTCACCCGGCTTTCAACGGCCTATGCCAACTGTTGTACGCACGTCATCGCACCCAGCCGGAGCATCGCCGATTTGATCAAAAAAAGAGGGGTAATCAGGCCGATTTCCGAAATTCCGACCGGCATTGATTGTGAAAGTTTTCAAAAAGGCGATGGGAAACGTTTCCGGAAAGCGCATGGTATTGATGACGATACCCAACTAATCGGACACGTGGGAAGGCTGGCGCGCGAAAAAAATCTTGGCTTTTTGACCAAAGCCGTTACAACCGCCCTCAAGCAAAACAAAAAGGCGAGATTCCTTGTTGTTGGTGATGGTCCAGACCGGAAACATATTGAAAAAGTCTTTGCGGAGGATCATCTCACGGATCGCTTGATCCTGGCCGGAACAATTACGGGCAATGATCTTGTAAGCGCCTATTGCGCAATGGATGTTTTTGTCTTTTCCTCCAGATCTGAAACCCAGGGACTGGTTGTGGCGGAAGCTATGGCTGCCGGTATCCCTGTTATTGCGCTTGATGCATCCGGTGTAAGGGAAGTTGTTTCAGACAATGAAAACGGAAGGCTGTTGCCGGAAGACGCATCTCCCGAAGCGTTTTCGGAAACCATCACTGATTTTTTTCAAAAACCGGACGATAAGAACAGATGGCAGGAAAATGCGCTTTTGACGGCACGACGATTCGACCGGGCGAAAATGGCCATGACGCTCTCGGATCTCTATGAACGCGTGTTGCAGGAAAAATTGAGGGCTGCCGAGGAACATATTGGGTTGATGAATTCCTGGGAGAATCTGCTCCACGGGATCATAACCGAATGGGACCTTCTTTCCAGCAAGGTCGGGGCAATTGCAGAAGCAGTAGGACTTGAGGACAACGACCATTCATCCGACATATGATATCCGAGGGTCTTTTGGGTCAAAGTCGATAAACGATTGCAATTCAGGCAGTAAACAAAGATGAAAAAATCGTTGATATATGGTCCTGTTACATCCCGGCGGCTTGGATTGTCCCTGGGGATTGACACGGTACCCTACAAGATCTGCAGTTTTGACTGCATATACTGCCAGATTGGCAGAACCCGTAAAACCACTTCCGAGAGAAGCGATTTCGGTCTTGCAGAAACGATTTTTACAGCACTCGGGCGGAAACTCGAGGAAGGCCTGGAGGCGGATCATATCACCCTGGGCGGTTCCGGGGAGCCCACCTTGAACCTGGAAGCAGGAAAGATTATCCGGGGGATAAAAAAAATGACGGACATCCCCGTTGCCGTGCTCACAAACGGATCAATGCTATGGGATGAAAGGGTGCGCAATGATCTGTACGCGGCAGACGTAGTACTGCCTTCTCTGGATGCCGCGGATGAGGAAACCTTCCAAAAAATCAACCGACCCCACCCGGACATTTCCTTCAAACGCCTGCTTGACGGCATTTTATCGTTTTCAAAAGTCTTTACGGGAAAAATCTGGCTGGAAATTTTTTTTATCGACGATTTCAACACATCGGATGCACAGCTGGAAGAATTTAAAAAACTGGTGAAAATGATCCATCCGGACCGGGTTCATCTCAACACCGCGGTACGTCCGCCGGCGGAATCCTTTGCCGCTGCAGTGGGCAGGGAAACGCTCAAAGCCATTGCAGAAAAAATCGGCGGCCGGGCGGAGGTCATTGCCGAATGTAAGGAAAAACATGCTGTTCTGCCCGCGCCTGCGCGAGACCTGCTGGAACAAGACCTGGTGGATATGCTTTTGCGGCGTCCCTGCACGGTTCAGGACATTGCAACGGTGTTGAACATCAACCCGTCACAGGCAATAAAGCTTCTTGCCCCTCTCATTGCCGGCGGGCGCGTGGCCGTTCAAACCGCCGGTCCCCGGACGTATTATTCGTGCACGGAAGAAACGGACTAGTACGCCGATCGTTGATCATGCTTCCTCGAAATACTGGACGCGGTATGTGTATACCAGAAGCTCCCCTTTTCTCCATTCATCCGCAGAAAGGCCCGCCTTTAGACATAAATGACCGAGAAAGGCTTCTTTGCCCGGAAGCTGTTCCCATACCTGCGGCAAAAAGGTGGAACTGTGTATCCCCTTGCGAATAATCAAACCGTCTATGCCGGGAGTCAGATTGGCCAACAGATCTTCCGGCCCCTTGTAGTCGACTTTGAAGGGTTCGGTCAAAAGGCTGACCTCGATGGTTATCGATTCAAATTCTTCGGGGCGGAGCGGGGGAAACCGCGGATCATGAAAAGCGGCATTGACGGCATTGTCCATAATTCCCTGCCGGATTGTATTGTCAGAAGACAGATTTCCGATACAACCCCTCAGCTGGCCGTTGATGGTAAGGGTGACAAATGTCCCTCGCTGTGCATCAAAGGCTTCGTCGTTCAGCTTTTCCTCCAGACCGGGTGGTTCTGCATAGGATACGCCCAGTCGAAGGGCGATTGTTTTTCTTGCAAGTTCAAGAAGCAATTTGCCCTTTTCCCCGGGCAGATGATTGCTGCTGCTCTGGTTCATTTTTTCTCTCCCGTATAAAAACCGTTATTGTCGTTTTATGCATAGTATAATATATTAAATGGCTTGAAAACAATCCTCTTTGAACCCATGATTTTGTAATGCGTAAACTGGCAAAAGGATGAAAACCAATGATTATTCTGGGAATAACCGATATCCACGGCAATGTGGCGTCCATTGACAAAATAGGGGAACAGTTGGAAAAAGCGGATGTCGTATGCATCTCCGGTGATATTACCCATTTCGGGGGAACCCGTGAAGCCGGCCAGGTAATACAGGCCGTCAGCCGCTATGCACCGCGTATCCTCGCTGTTTCCGGAAACTGCGACTACCATGACGTGGAAACCTACCTCGAAGAAAAGGATATCAACCTGCACGCCAAAGTGAAAAAAATAAACGGTATTGGGTTTCTGGGGCTTGGCGGATCACTGGAAACGCCGTTTAACACGCCCAATGAATACACCGAAGCGGATCTGGGCAGGTTTCTTGGTCACGCAAAAGCGGACCTGCTGGAAGAACTTCCGATAATCATGGTTTCCCACCATCCGCCCTTTAACACGGCCTGTGACAAGCTCAGTTCCGGTCAGCACGTGGGAAGCAGGGAAGTATACGCATTTATCGAACAACACCAGCCCGTGGTGTGTTTCACCGGCCATATCCATGAATCTGTTGCCATCGACAATATCGGCAAAACCCAGGTGATAAACCCGGGCCAATTGGGACATGGCCATTATGCATACGCCGAGATCGAAAATGACACTGCAGCCGTCGAAATCCGGAGGTTTTGAAAGGGCTGGCGTCGGATATCAGAAGTCGAAGGGCAGGGGACAGCGATCAGAAGCCGGGAGTCGGAAATCGAAGGGTGGAAGGCAAAACCTGAGGCCCGGGTGTCCGTTTCTGCCTTATCGGGTCGGACCCGGTATATTAAGCGTTCCGCAGGTGTTTTCCCCGCAGGTTTTTGTAGAAACGCTGGGTTTGGGTCCGCTTCTGTCGGCTCCCATGCTGTAGCTGGCCGCGCTGAGCAGCCGTTCAAGGTCTTTTCCTTCACAGGAATTGCATTTCATTTCCAGGGCATCGGAATCGCTTCTGGTCACAATAATTTCCTGTATATTTCCGCATTGTAAACAACGAAATTCATATATCGGCATTGGTTTCTCCCATCATTGATCATTTTTGAATTATTTTTGCAAATATATACCCTATTATGATGAGCGATTCAACCCATACCTGTCAAATTTTGCTTCACTTTTAAACAACCTGTTTTAAAAACCGGCCATTTCCGGAAGCTGTAATAAATCGGTAATGACCAAATCCGGCTTGATATTACGGCATCCGGGATCATCCTGTCGCAGTCTCAGGGAGCGCTTGTCTCCGGCAAACAGGGCGGTTTGAAACCCCTTCCGGTGTGCCGGGAAGATGTCGTTTCGCATGTCATTGCCCATGAATAGCGTGTTATCCGGTGAAATGCCGTAAGAAAGTAGTTTTTCAGCGGCAATATCAAACAGCAAGGGCGATGGTTTCGCATGGCCCATTTGGTAGGAATACAGGAGCAGGTTGCGGTCAAATCCCATGTTTTCCGGTCGTCTTCCACAGAAATGTTCAAACAGCAATGGGGTATAAAACTGCGCATTGGAAATGATGCCTATTTTCAAGCCGGCTTCCCGCACCTTGTTTATCACTGTGCCGGCATGGGGCATCGGGTAAACCGGGTTGATAATGAGCTCGAATCCAAGGGCAAATTGGCGCGCACGGGTAAGATCTTCAAGCCCCAGTATCTTTTTCCATATCCGGTCGATTTGGACTTCCGGATACTTCCGGCCCTGTTCCTTTAACCGATGGTATTCGTTTTCGATCGTCCTTGCATATGCCCGCAGCAGCTTTTCAGGGGACAGGTCCAATTCCAAATCGGTCATAAGCGTTACTAAGGCCTTCCTGCTTTCGGGAAGGTTGTTATCGCCGTTCGATATGAAGCCGTCATCCCGGATGCCGCCCAGATCTCCGGATGCACTGATGAAAAGCGTTCCGTAAACATCGAAAAGAACGGCTTTTACAAGGTGCGCAGGTTTTCCTGACGGCGACAGCCCGGTCGGAAGCGCTGCCAGTGGCACCGTATACCGATCGAAAATATCATTCCAGCTCATCATCACACCATTTCATGAGACTGAAGTTTTCCGGCTGCAGAAACTGCCGCAGCAAAATCGATTTGTCAATGGCATGGCGTACCCGTATGGTGGTCACTTTTTTATAAATGCCGATCAGTCGATCCCGGTATGCGTCCTGATTGTAATGTCTTGCTATGGCATTCCGGTTTCTTGAAATCATCCCGGAAAAGGCCGGAGTTCTCCTGAACCGTTTCAGTGCCGGGTTGATTTCTTTGAGTCGCTTGACATCGGATGGTTTGCCGATCAGGCGATCCATGACGGTTCTCTGAAAATGCTCGTCAAGCATGGAAAAATCGATTCCGCCGTTTTGACAAAGGTTTGTAAAGCCATCGGACGCTGCGGATTCATCCATTGCTGCCCCATAATGGACAAATGTGTCCCGGAGGCACCGTTTCCAGCGCTTCTCAAAGGCCACGCAGTCAATCCATTCGGCCGGTACCAATATCTTTTCATAAAGATGTTCCAGCCCGATGCCTTTTGCCGCAAAGTCGCTGCATATATCCGGAAGCTTTCGTCCCATAAGGGCTTTGCCGGCGGTCCATGGGTCCAGAAATGCAAAACCGAATCCCTCGGTGATACTGGTGGTAACAAGGTAGCTGGCATCGGCTACAAGTGCCCTGAAATCATATATGGCGGAGGCCTCAAAAATCACATTCAGCTCATTTTTTTCGGCATATTCTTTCCATTCTTTGTAAACGAACCAGTCCATGGGGCTGTTTGGCGGCAGGGTAATGGCAAGCGGTGTGTCATCCGGAAAATACAATGACAGCAAAAGGGCTTCGCCGATGTTTTTTCTCCGGATGCCCCTCACGGGATAGAGCACGGTCGGTATCGCCTCACCCTGAACATCGCGAATATCAATGGGTGCGACCATGTTGAAAAGCGTATGAACGCCTTCCGGTTTGAGTCCGGATTTTATGAGAATGCCGCAGTCCCTGTTGTTGATAACCCCATAATGACAATCCGAAGGATGATCCCGGGTGATATCATATGACCACGGACGCCCGTCTTCCGGAAAATCATGGATTTGGAGAAAGAGGTGGAACCCTTTTTGCTTTAAACGGTCGAGAATCGAAAGAAGCCGGCTGTTTTTGGCCAGCAGCGGATTATGCACGTGAATGACATCGCAGCCGTCCGGCCAATGGTCATAAATCGCCGATATGACCGCCTCTGCGGTTTCATTTGGCGGGGGGTCATTTTCCGGAAAATCGAGATCATCATAGCCGAGGCCGTCAATGCGGATATGCGGTGCGGAAAAATCGGCGGGCGGGTCATCGCCGGTAATGACCAGCACCTGATTTCCTTTGGTGATCGCAGCGACCTGCCTGGAAATGACGGTCGTAACGCCGCCCGGCTTCAGGTGCATATGAACATATACGATTTTCATTGCGTATTATGGGCATATCGTGTGGGGTCATTGATCCCGGCATCCGTAAAGCCTTTTTTCCGCAACCGGCAACTGTCACAATGGCCGCAGGCGCGCCCATCCGGCAGCGGATCGTAACAGCTGTGGGTTTTACTGTAGTCCACGCCAAGGGAGATCCCTTTTTGAATAATTTCCTTTTTGCTCATCGATATGAGGGGCGTTCGGATCCGGATGCGGAGCGTTCCTTCAACGCCGGCCTTTGTGGCAAGATTTGCCATGGTTTCGAATGCGGAGATGAATTCCGGGCGGCAATCCGGATAGCCGGAGTAATCAATGGCATTGACACCGATAAAAATATCATTGATTTCAAGTACTTCCGACCATCCAAGGGCGTGCGCCAGGAAGATAGTGTTTCTTGCAGGAACATACGTTACCGGTATCATATCCTGAATGCCGGTTTTGGGCACTTCCGTGTCGCCGGTCAGGGCCGACCCACCGGACGCCCGGAGATCGATTGCAATTGTATGGTGCAAAATTCCGGCCTCCCTGGCAATCCTTGCGGCAGCTTCCAGCTCAAACCGGTGCCTTTGGCCGTAATCAAACGACAGGCAATGGCATTGATACCCGTCGGCCATGGCGATGGCAAGCACCGTTGCGCTGTCAAGCCCGCCGCTGAGCAGAACGATCGCTTTTTTGTCTTGTGCATTTCTCATCGTTTTACGTCCCGGCTTTCTTCTTTTTCCGTCTACCGCCCACTGACAACCGCCCACCGTCCCCCTACACTCCCTTCACGACATCCGGCCAGATGATTTTGTGGAGCTGGAGCTGCATTCGGACATCGATGCGGTCTGAAAGTATCCAGGAAGCAAGCGCCTTGGGATCGAGTTTTTCCCCCACCGGTGAAAAGAGAACCGGGCTTTCAGGGATCGTTTTCCGCACCGATGCAAGCACGTCTTTTGCATAATCGTAATCCGCCCGGTCGGACAACACGAATTTCAGTTCGTCCTTTGCATCCATGCGGTGAATATTCTCCATGTCCATGTACCGGCTCTGTCCGCTGCCAGGGCATTTGATATCGATTATCCTGATGCACGCCCTGTCCACCATTCCGATATCCATGCTGCCGTTGGTTTCCATCAGCACGGTATACCCTTTTGAGAGAAGCCGTTTGACCAGCAACGGGGTTTCTTTTTGCAGCAGTGGTTCCCCGCCCGTGATTTCAGCAATGGGAAATCCGTAAGCGAAAACTTTTTTACAGATTTCGTCTATGGTCATCTGCGTGCCGTGGTAACGGGCGTATTCCGTGTCACAGTAAGTGCATCGGAGGTTGCACCCGGAAAGCCGTATAAAAACGCACGGGCGTCCGGCCCAGGTGGATTCTCCCTGTATGGAAAAAAAAATTTCGTTTACCAAAAGTCCCATGCCGGTCATCAATCTCTGCCTGCCGTTGACATCACTTTTTCCGGGGTATGGAGGCTTTGAAGAACATGCCGTTTCCCTGGATTTTGTAGGCGCCCATGCTTGCGGGAATCAGTACGGAAGTACCCTTCTCTAAAGCCATGTGATGCGCTCTTCCCCCCCATGAAATACTTCCTGCGCCTTCCATGCACAGCAGAATTTCAAGCCCATGGTGCTCACGAGACCGGCATTCGGCCCCCGTTTCGGCACGGACCACCGAGAGTACAAATTCATCCGCATCCGCAGGATAATAGCTTTCACAGGTGCTTATGGCGATTGGTCTCAGTATTTCGACGGGGGAAGGATCAAACCGGACGACGTCCATGAGTTCTTCGATATCAATGTGTTTGCCAGTCAAGCCTCCCCTGAGGACGTTGTCCGAATTGGCCATGAGCTCTATGCCGACACCTTCCAGGTATGCATGCATCTGACCCGGGGGAAGAACCATGGCCGTCGCGGGCTCAAGCTGTATGAGGTTTAAAAAGAGGGGGGATAAAACGCCGATGTCATCGGGGTAAAAACGTATAAGCCGCAGGATCCATTCACTCTCCACGGCGTCGATCTTTGTGGCGCTTTCGGATGCGGCGGCAATAATGCTTTTTTTTTCGTCCGCCGGCATCCGGATAAGGGATGAAAACATCCTTTTTATACCGTGCTGGTCTGGATTTTTCTTGAGTACGCCGATCTGTTCAGAGAGCATTTCCGGACAAAATGCATCGAACCATTCGGTGATGGATGATGCGGGCCTGAAGCCGGTTAATGCGACAAACGGTTCCACGGCACAGATGATTTCCGGTTTCGGCCATGGGTCGCGGTAATTTCGATGGGGAGCATTTATGGGAATGTCCAGGAGATTTTCCCGGTGAAAACCCGCTTCTGCCATGCGCCTGTCCGGATGCGCCTGTATGGACAATGGTTGAGCCGCTGCCAGCACCTTGAAAAGAAAGGGCAGGGTGCTGTTGAATTTGCCTGCGGCTTCGTGGCCGAGTATCCATTCGGGATAACGGCGGATAAGGACGTCAAGGGGTATTTTTTCTTCATTGACAATCGCGCTGGAAGGGGCTTTCGGATGGGCGCCCATCCACAGCTCGGCCCATGGGGTGCCGTTGCTGTCGACACCGGTCAGCCCCTGAATTGCCGTTTTTGATCCCCAGGCATAGTCCTGTATCTGGTTTTCAAGGAGTATCGGATAATCCATCATGGGAAACAGGTTATGTATTGCCGGTTATCGGTTATCGGTTGCCGGTTGAGGTGTACCATCTGCGGACAAAAAATGATTTATCCGTAGATGAATTCCCCATCCTCGTAAATAAGTGCCTTGCCGCCGCCTGCCAGGTTCGCGGTCACCCGTTTTTTTTCGGTGTTTACGATATCCCAGTGAAGAGCGGAATCGTTAAAACCGAGCCTTTTTTTTATTTCACTGGTTAAATCCCCCGGGTTGCCCGCATAGGTATCAGAGTAGGAAGCCCCCAGGGCGATGTGACAATTGCCGTGTTTGCCGCCGTAATTTTCATCATATAACGTATTTGCCATAAACCGGTCGATATGGGAAAAGGTTTTATCGGTCAGGGAAAATTCGCCGATTCTCCTTGCGCCTGAATCCATCTCAAGCTGTTTTAATAAAAAATCATTCCCTTTTTCTGCCGATGCTTCAACCACTTTTCCTTTTTTAAATACCACCCGGATATTTTCAATCCGGTTTCCACTCCGGTAGGATGGCTGATCTGCATGGTATAACCCGCTTGTCCCGCGCCAGTCAGGAGAGATGAAAAGCTCAAAACTCGGTATATTATGCCCTGAAATACCGATCCAGCGGCGTTTCTCTCCCTGCTTGACAACAAGATCCACATTTTCGGATTCAACATGCAGGGTGTTTATACCCAGCCGATTGAGCCGGTTTTTTATTGACGCAGCCTTGCGGTATAGGGTCTCCCATTTTTCAACCGGGTTGTCGCTGCTGAGAAAGCAGGCTTTTGCAACCTGGTCGGTATATTCTTTGATATCCATGCCGGCATGCGCAGCAAGCGCTTCGGTCGGATACATGGCGAGGGTCCAGCTGAAATCTCCGTCCTCTTCCCGTTTGTCCAGAATATCACGCAGGAATTTGCGGGCTTTGAGAGATTTTGCAATGATATCCGGTCCAATATGCGCCAGGTGGGTCAGCGATTCGGGCGCAAGAAGCACGATGCTTCCGTTTAACTGCCGGTAAAGCTCTTCATCACCGGGAGGGATAAAGGTCAACTGTCGTTTGCTTGAAATCTCATAGAACTTCTTTTCCATGGTTGGGGTTTGCAATGTCCGCATCACCGGGTTTCTGCCGGTTGCAAGGATTTTTGCAAAAAGTGTTTCAGCAAGTTTCAGGGCCCCCAGGTCGTAGCGGATCATGACCGTGTCATTTGTTTTTACCCGGTTTTTGCGCGCGATTTTGAGCCCCCATAAAAGAATATCCGCGTATCGATCCATCTGGTTGTCGGTAAGCATTGTTGTAATTTTCCGTTTCCTCTTGATTTCAGCTTGTTCCTGGTGGTTCACGTCTCTTGATGATGACTGTCATCTTTCAAAAAAAGCCCGTGATATTCGCTTTCTTCAAGATGATTTACCAGGAGTTGGTTAATGAGGTTGTGGACCTCTTCCAGCTCTTTGTCTGTCATCCTTTTGGTGATTCTGGATGCCACATGGTCATCGGAGAACATCTGGAGATAGCACCTGACCGTATTTTCATCGGTTTCCCGGTCCCAGCCGAAACCGAGGAATCCTTCATACTTTTCAACAAAATCATGACTGTATTTTTTCATTTTATATCGACACCGATTAATGATAAAGTTCAAAAAAACCGTTTGCCTCTGCATTCAGCCGCCAGATCATTAAATGTAGCGGATCTTACACCGGTTTGCAAGTATTCA
Source organism: Desulfobacteraceae bacterium (assembly GCA_011389515.1). Lineage (GTDB taxonomy): Bacteria > Desulfobacterota > Desulfobacteria > Desulfobacterales > Desulfosalsimonadaceae > B1SED10-16. The sequence continues at coordinate 18,840 of JAABUA010000025.1, read as the reverse complement.
AAAAGTCTGATTTCAGATGGCACCGTAAAAAGCTCAAGATCAAGGCTTGCGCAATTTCGAAGAATTGATAGTACTTATGCGTACGTGAGATTCTTCAAAGATTGCTCGCAACGCAGATATTGGGCTTTTTACGAAGTCGTTAAAATTGTGAGTAAACAAAAAACCCAAAAGGACAGGTGTTACATGGAAAAAGAAAACAATGACAACTATGAGTTTGAGGATGAAAGCCCGCCGAGCCTGTTGAGCGAATCCGGGGGTCTATGGCAAACTGTTTCAAAAAAGACCCTCATACTGGGGGGGGCGGTTGCGCTGCTGATTGTCCTTATGATCACGGCGGTATTTACGCGTGACGAGGACAGGGAGGGTCAGGAACTGATGCAACAGTCGCCGTCCTTTGATGTCGTCGATAGAATGCAGAGTCGTTTTGAAAGGCTTGAAGAGCGCATTGATACCGTTGAAATGCAGTTGACCCGCCTTCCGGGACTGATCCACCAGGTGGAAACCATGGAAACGGGCGACAGTACGGGCCGGTTTGATCAGGTCATAGCTGGTATTGAAAGGCTGGACAACCGGATAAAAGAATTACAGGAGGAGAACCGGCAGCTGAAAAGCCGTCAGCAAACGCTTTCAGAAGCGCTCTCCCAACAACGGACTGCTGCTGCAGCCGTTCCGGAAAGAAAAGCGGAAACCGGAGGCACCCGTTACCACGAGGTGCAAAAAGGAGATACCCTCTACAGCATTGCACGGGCAAACAACATCCCCTTGCAGACCCTGCTCGATACAAACCGCCTTACCAGGAGTTCCGTTATTCAACCGGGCGACAGGCTGGTTATTCCCAGGTAGTCTGGTGCAGAGGGGATTGTTATCATGAAAGCCGCAATGCATGCTGCCGGGGAAGACCGGCGGCATGTATTTTTTTTATGGTGTCGTTGATGTCATAGGGCACATGCCGTATTTCCAAGGTGCAGGCTTCATTGTCGAAAATCATATACTTGGCGTCGCTTGTGCCGTCTCTGGGCTGGCCGACACTGCCGACATTGACGATGTATTTACGTTTTGGATCCAGAAATCGGGTTTTTTTGTCGTCAGGGATGATTGTTTCAATTCTTTTCTCACGGAAAAGTGCATCCGAAGCGATTTGGTCTTTGGGTGGGACTTCATAAACAATAATGGCAAGTTCATGGGTGTGACCGATAAAGCATATGGGTTCGCTCATCTCGTCCATTATTCTTTCCGTTTCTTCCGCAGATACCTCAAACATGTAAGTGGTGGGAGAATCCGGCGGGAACCCATGAACGAAGCGGCAGCCGAAAGCCGTAATATAATGGGGCAGGCCGGTTATATATTCCCGATTGTCAGTGGAAATCGTGTCCATGGTTTTTTCCAGTGACAACCTTGCTGCTGGATTAAACCATTCCAGAAAGCCGGGGTTGTTAACGGCAAGTTCATGATTACCTTTTATTGAAGAGATGTTTCGCTGGCGCAGCATGTTAATCGCCGCCTCTGGTTCGGGGCCGTATCCGATAGTGTCACCGAGGCAGATGACAGTGTCTGCCCTGCACGAATCGATATCTTCCAGGACCTGCCGGAGTGCGGTTGCATTTCCGTGAATATCGGAAATGACCGCTATACGCATAATACCGCCATTGTGAGGATCATTTTCATGCCCGTTAAAATAAAATCAGTTAATAAAAATAAAATCAGCGTCCAACCGGCGGGATACCAAAGCGGTTCCGGCCTGCCGGCAGCACTTGTTCCATCCACCATCCGGATCCCATGAAACGTAGCTGATTTTTAAAAAAAATACGTTAAATGTAAATGAAAAAAAATATGGCTATGCATTATTTTATAACGCGCGGAGACGTGCTCATGGTTTTTGCATGCTCCATGTTTTTCCTTTTCGCGGCCTGCGCAATGGCGGCACAGTACCCCCTCATCACCGATCATACGGCTGTGTCGATGGAAATAGAGGAAAAAATCAAGGCAAAAGAGGGGATATACGGCGCGGCAAGGCGGGTTGTTAAGGTTGAACTGACAAACCGGATTTCAGGTGAAAACCGGCTGGCAGCAAGGGATGAACTTCTCCTTAACTTGTTTGATGATGCGCAATACAGGGCGGTTATTGAACATATTTCCAAAAATGTTCAGGAAACCGTCAGCATCAGGGGCCGTATTGCGTCGTTTCCAGCCGGATACGTGGTGATTTCGATCACTGCCGGACGGAATATGGTCCAAATCCGGATTCCGGAAAAAAATCTGGAATATCTCATTTTATATGATCCGGAAACAGAAGCGCATTATCTTCTGGATATTGATCCTTCGAAAAAAGATGTACTGCCGGAAGGTTCGGCTTTGAAGCCGGTGGACGGTGGGCGGTAGCCGGTGGGCGGTGGGCAGTGGACTGTAAAACCCAATAGGTCACTTGGACCTGCCACAGAAGGGGTGCCCCTACGGGGTCCTCCTGATCATACTGTTTATTGATAAATGCAAAGAATTGTAAGAAACCGATTTCGATTTCGAAAAAACGTACCCCATGCGGATATGGCTTTTTTTGTCAACATTTGAAAGAATCTCATAACCCAATGAAGAAGAATGCCCGCCTTTTTTTTCGTTTCAAACCTACCGGCATCTCCTGTGGTATGTTTGTCATCGCTATTCTTTGTTTATTGCTGTTTTTTTTGGGAACCGCGTTTGCCCGGGGAGAGAAACAGGCGGTTTCCGGCAGTATTGGAAAGATTGAAAACATGGTTCCGGGAGACACCTTCGCTCTGGATCTGTTTGAAACGCCTGCCATGGTCGTCATCGACCGAACCACTGTAAACCCGCTGGGGACGGTAAGTATCCGGGGACGATTTGAAGCGTTTCCCATGGGGTATTTCTCCCTTTCCGCAACAGATACCAATAGTTTGGGGTTTATCCGGATTCCAGAGAAAGACCTGGAATACCGGGTATATTATGATCCGGAAACAGAGTCGCTCTTTGTAAAGGAAATGGGACCGGTAAAAAAGGATGTGCTGTCAACGGGCATCCCCCTTTCACCGGGCAGAAATCCGGGATCCGGATATGATGTTGATGAAGGCAGGCAAAGGGCGTTCCACCTGCCGGTGAGTTCGTTCGAAAAGATTGTTGATGGTGATGATGTAGCGACGATTACGGTTTTGATTGCTTACACGCCCAAGGCGAGAATCTGGGCGAACACAAACGCCGGCGGGATTGAAAACGTGATTGCGCAGGCCATGGAAAATACGCAGCTTGCCCTGGATAACAGCAAGACGAAAACGACCCTGAAGCTGGTACATGCAGCTGAAGTGGCGTATACGGAAAGCGGTTCTTCTTCAAGGGACTTGCGGCGATTACAACGCCCGGATGACGGTTATATGGACGAAGTTTATGTCTGGCGAGATCAGTATAGAGCGGATCTGGTTGCCCTGCTGACAGATACCAGCGATATAGGCGGCATTGCGTATCAGCTTGACACGGCATCCGGTGACCCTGAGTATGCGTTTTCACTCACACGCGTGCAGCAGACAGCCACGACCTACACATTTGCCCACGAGATCGGTCACAACCTTGGCATGGGGCATCACAAAGCACAATTGGCCGAAACCGAAGAACAGGTGCACGGCGGCTTGTTTGCATATTCCGCCGGGTGGCGATGGGTGGGAAACGACGGAAACCTCTACAGCACCATCATGGCCTACCCGGAAGGTAAATATTACGAAGATGGTATTGGCAGCGAAAACCTGCCTTATTTTTCCAATCCGGAAGTATATTATGACAACAAACCCACCGGCGATTTTATAGACGGGGATAATGCCCGGACCTTGCGGGAAAGCCGTCACGTCATTGCCGCATACCGCGAAGGCTCCCCGGAGACCCCTGTGATTCTGAAGTTTTCAGCCAGCCCCGCTTCCATTGAAAAAGGGCAGAGCGCCACCATTGCGTGGGTGGTGACAAATTCGGACGATGTGTTCATTGAGACAGATGCCGGCCGGGATATCGGGTCTGTAGCACCGTCAGGAGGGATTGAGGTGACACCGGAAGAAGATACCACGTATACGATCACGGCTGTCAATTCCTATGGCCAGGACGCTTTATCGCTTGCCATCACGGTCAGCCCTCCGTCAGACAATAGTGATCGCTTTCCTGTCAGCGGGAACGGAAGCGGGGGGTGCTTCATCGACTCCTTGCGTCCGTGAATATCTTTATATGTCGTAATCGATCCCTCGCCGTTGCAGCAGGGAGCCTTCCATCAGGTAGAAATGGATGCGCGCCTTGAGATAATTGGTAATTGCCTCCACTTCCGATACCTGACTTTCCAGAAGATCCCGCTGCGCTTGGGCAACCAGCAGTGCGGTTGATTTTCCCACTCTGAATTTTGCGGTTTCCGCGCGAAGTTTTTCCTCCTGAAACCGGCGGGTGGTTTCGGTTGCATGTACCTGCTGAAGAGAGCGCCTTACATCGATATATGCCAGCTCCACATCTTCACAAACAAGATCCTTTAAATTCTCAAAGGCCATTTCCCGCTGCTGCCGTGAAAGCAGTGCGCGCCGGTGGCGGGCGCCGGCATCAAGGCGCGAAACAGGTATGGAAGCCCGTATGCCGCCAAGCACATCATATGAATCGCCGTCCACATCTTTCACAGCGCCGGAAAAGGAATCGGCATATCCTGTTTTCCCGAGACGGACGAAAAGATCCATTCTGGGCAGCAGCCCGTTTCTGGTTTTGACGATCTCAAGATCTCCCCGTTTTATCATTATCTCCGCCTGCAGGATATCCGGGCGGATATGCATGGCGGTGTCAATATGCGTGGAAAGCGTTTCAAGCGGGTCCGGCGGCACTTCCGGACGGCTTTCCGGAAATATTTCGCGGTCGGACGATCCGTATTGTTTCGGGTCCACAAGCCGTATCAACCGGGTCTTTAAACTGTCGACGCGGCTGTTTGCATTGATCAGGGCTTCCTTGCGCAAAGCGACTTCCGCTCTTGCGGCGGCCATTTCGGTTTCTGCAATGCCGCCCACACGAACGCGCTGCCGGGTTTCTTCCAACTGCTGTTCAGCGAGCGCCATGGACTGCTCTACGATTTCCACCTGCTGTCGCGCAAGCACGTATTCCCAGTATGTGGTTTCCACTTCCGCAACAAGCGACTGGGTAAAACCGACCAGTTCATATTCCGACATGCGGGTATCCAGGGTCGCCTGCCGGATGGATGCCATGTTGACCGCAATTCCCCGGCCTTGCATGATCGCCTGGGTTACTGTCATGCCAAGGCGCGATTCATATAGTTTTTCCAGCTCCTCCCTGTCGAGACGATCGGCGGACGCCTCTGCTTCCAGCCGCGTTCCCGTGGGAAGCAGCCCGGATATGGATGCTTCCGCCCCGGTGGTGGTACCGGTGCGCGTATCCACATATCCGGGTCCATCGAATCGTTCCCGCCCGGCGGTGATCTCTCCGGAAAGGACAGGGTCAAACAAGGCTCTTTCCTGGTCGATAAACGTACGCCGTATGCCCGGCTCAAAGCGCTGGACCTGCAAGGCGCGATTGTTTTCCAGGGCCATAAGCACCGCGTTTTCAATGGAGATGCCGGTGCTTGAGACCCCTGGAGAAATCTCCGCCACAGTCGCTGGGCAAAAGAGGGTGATCGTAAGGAGAATGGAAATCGTTGTCAAACGTATGATTTTTCCGGTCTGGAGGATCATTTTGCCCCTTCCGGTTCTTTGATGGTTTCCGATCCGTTTTTCACCGATATGAATGAATAAGTGACCGGCACAAAGACCAGTGTGATCAGTGTAGAGCTGATCAGGCCGCCGATAACCGCCCTTGCCATTGGTGCCTGGGCTTCACCCCCTTCTCCGAACCCTATGGCAAGGGGGATCAGGGCGAATATCGTGGTGAGTGCGGTCATCAGTATCGGCCGTAGCCGTCTTCGTCCCGCTTCCTCGATGGCATTCCGCATGTTCATTTTTTCCGATCTGCGCAGGTGATTCGTATAATCCACCAGCAGAATGGCATTGTTGACCACGATGCCTCCCAACATGATACAGCCGATGTAGGACTGGAGATTGAAGGTGGTTCCGGTTGCATAAAGCATCCACACCACCCCCACGATGGCAAGGGGAACCGACAGCATTACGACAAACGGATCCCTGAGGGATTCGTAAAGGCTTGCAAGCACCATATAAACAAGAACGAGTGCCAGGATCAGCCCGATAAGCAGTTCCCGGAAGGCCTCCTGCTGCTCCTCGTAGTCCCCCCCATACGTAATGGCGAATCCGGCGGGTATGGCTACGGTGTCAAGTTCTTTGCGGATATCCGCCAGGATGGACCCCATATCCCTTTCTGCGATGTTGGCACGGACCGAAACGACCCTTTCCTGGTTTTTACGCTCGATCTGAATCGGCCCGGTTTTTGATTCGACCATGACGATATTTCGGATGACTACCGGTATGCCGGCCGCATTGACGATCGTTGTGTCTAAAATGTCGCGCACGGAATAATATTCGGCATCCTTCACCTTGACCCGTATGGGGTATTCCTTGCCCCCTTCCCTGAAGTTGCCGGCCCGGCTTCCGGAGATAACGGTCTGGAGCATTTCTGTAACTTCCCTGACGGAAACGCCCATGGCTTCCGCCTTTAAACGGTCCACCGAAATAACCCGTTCCGGGGCGCCGGTGGTGCGGCTGACGATGGTATCGGTTACCCCATCGACATTTTTGATAATATCGCTCACCCGTGTTGCAAGGGCATCGGCCGTATCCGGATCATATCCGCGGATTTCCACTTCAATGCGTTCGGTTCCGCCCGTGGCGCGGCGGATCAGAAATAGTCCCTGCCCCTCGCGGGTTCGTATGACCGCACCGGGGATGTTTGCGAGTTTGGGCCGCAGTGCGGCAGCGATTTCCGCGCTGGAGCGATCCCTCTCAGAGCGTGGAACCAGTGCGATTCTGAGCCGCCCCTCGTTTGCGCCGCGCCCCCGCCAGTGAGATCCGCCGATGCTGGTTACCACGCTTTTGATTTCAGGAACTTCCGGGAAAACAATTTTTTCGATTTCCCGGATCATACGGTCGGTTATATTGAGCCGGATGCCCACCGCCATTTCGGCATTGACGCGGATTTCCCCTTCGTCGGTCTGGGGCATCAGTTCTGTACCGATTTTTGGAACCATCATAAGGCTTGTCCCCAGGATCAGGATAGTGACGCAAACGGTGGCAAACCGGTGATCAAGGGAGAAGGACAGCAGTCTTTGATATGAATTTTCAAGCATCCGGTTGGCGGCTGAAAACAACTCAAAGAGACCTGAAATTACCCTGAAATGGCTTTTCCCATATTTTTCGGGCGGCGTGAGGAACCGGGAAGAAAGCATGGGGATGACGGTAAGTGCCACCGCCAGGGAGCACAAGAGCGCAAAGGTCACCACCAATGCAAGTTGATAAAACATGACCCCGGCCATTCCACGGACGAAAATAAGGGGGAAAAATATCGTCAGGGTGGTAATGGTGCTGGCGATGATGGCGGAAGACACCTCGCTGGTGCCGTTTATGGCGGAGGCTTCCGCAGAGGCGCCCATCTCCCGCATCCGGTATATGTTTTCAAGCACAACAATGGCGTTGTCAACCAGCATGCCAACGCCTAACGCGAGGCCCCCGAGGGTCATCAGGTTCAGTGTAAAGCCGCCCAGGTATATCATGGCGAAGGTGCCGATAATGGAAACCGGAATGGCAACGGCAATGATGGCGGTGCTGCGGATATTTCTCAAAAACACCATCAGGATCAGTATGGCGAAAAGTCCGCCGTAAAGGGCCGCGGACCCGACATTGGTTATGGACCGCTGAATATATTCGGACGTATCGATGATTGGCGAGATACGGATTTGGGGAATATCTTCGTTGATGCGTTCTATTTCTGCCAATACCTGGCGTGCCACTTCAACCGTATTTGTACCGGATTGTTTGTTTATGGACAGTCGCAGGCCGGGTTCGCCGTTGATGCGAATGATTCTGCGGATTTTTTCATAACTGTCCGCAACGGTGGCCACCTGCTCGAGGCGAACAGGCATGTTGTTTCGAACGGTGACGGTGGTTTGCCGTATTTCATCCAGGGATAGGAATTCCCCGGCGGTACGCAGGGTCAGCTCCCACGTGCCCGATTCGATGGAACCGGCCGGCAGGGTGATATTGGCGCTTCTTACGGCACTGATGATTTTTGCAGTGGAAAGGTCCAGCGCTTTGAGGCGATCCGGGTCCAAATCGACATGGATTTCCCTGTTCATCCCCCCCCATACATCCAGGGCCGCTACGCCCGGTACACGCTCGATGCGGTACTTTATGTCATCATCGATGATTCGCCTGGTTTCCAATGGATCAAGGTTGCTCGACGCCCCCAGCACCAGAATGGGAAAGCTTGCAGGGTCAAATTTCCGAAGGGAAGGGCGATCGGCATCATCCGGCAGGTGGGGAATCACCCGGTCCAAACGGTCCCTGACATCATTGGCCGCCGCATCAAGGTCCGTACCCCATGCAAAAGAAATCCTGACGCTGCTGCTCCCCTCGGTTGAAACCGATGAGACCTCTTCAACACCGGGCACCGCGCTCATGGCTTCTTCAACGGGCCGGGTAATCAATTCCTCGATTATCTCGGGACTTGCCTGTTCATACGTGGTCGTAATGCTTAATGTCGGGTAGGTTATGTCCGGCAGCAGGTCCACCGGCAAACGGGACAGGGCCATACTTCCAATGATGATCACGCACAAGGTGACCATCGTAGTAAAGATCGGACGTTTTACTGCAAAAACCGCTGATTTCAATTTTCAAGCTCCGTTATGGTCCCGACGATGCGAACAGCGGCGCCGTCCTCCAGAAGGTGCTGCCCAAGGGTGACCACCATACCTTCTGCAACCGGATGGGTTATCTCAACTATCTCTCCCTCTGTAATTCCGGTTTCAACAGGAAGGAAAGAAGCGGTTTCTGTTTCTTCATCCGCTATAAAAATGCCCTTTTGATCGTCCCGATTGACGATAGACGATGCGGGAATAATGGTCGCATCTTCCTTTCTTGAAAATTCAATCCGGGCGCGAACGTACATGCCCGGGGCGAGGGCGAGATCCGTGTTGGGTATTCTGATTTCTACCATGGCCTGCCGGGTCTCTTCCGCAAGTATGGGCGCCCGCCGTACAACGCGGCCTTCAAAGGTCCGGTCAGGATATGCATCGGCAGTGATAAGGGCGGACTGGCCGATCCTGATTTCCGGAAAGTCCCGTTCAATAACATTGATTTGCGCGATAACGGAATCAATATCCACGATAGCGACAATGGGATCGTTTGCCCGGAGCATGTTCCCTTCATCAATATGCTTTTCAGATACGATTCTTTTTTCCGGGCCATCCGACCACCTTGCATGTATCCGGGTGTATGACAGGCGAACCCGTGCGGCCTCCAGTGCCGCCTCCCGCTGCTGAATCTGGGCTTTTGCAACTTCATGAGCCGCCCTGGCAGCACTGTGCTTCGCCTGGGCAGTATCCAGTTCCGCTTCGGACGCAACCCTTTCCTGTTGAAGCTCCTGCACGCGTTCCAGTTCCCGGGCGGCAATTTCCAATGCGCTTTTTGCGTCCTGCAGGTTTGCCCGGCTGACTTCAAGCTCCGCTTCGGCCTGGGTGACCGCAAGGATATATTCCTCTCCGTCAAGAACAGCGATTAACATTCCGTTTTCAACATGATCACCGATATCGACACGGAGTTCCTCTAAGCGCCCCTGTATTTTCGGTGAAATAACGAATCTGGCCGATGCCCTGAGAGAACCTGTAAACTGTGCTACATCCCTTATGGAACCGCGCTTGATGGGAGTGACTTCAACGGGCACTGCCCTTGCTGTATCCCGGCCGGTGCCGGGTTCGGGCGCAGACGAAGTCCCCATCAGATACCGCCATCCGAAAAAACCGGCAGCAACAATAAGGACAACCGCAATCACTTTGTTTTTCACATTCCCTCCGATTTGGTGGATTGCACCGTAGCGATGATATATCCCTTTGTAAAACCACCCTTCTGCATCGGGCAATGTAAACATATATGGCTTTTGGAAAATTTGCAATTTGCATGCCGCATGCAAAGAAGTTTTGTATTTATCGTGCGTATTTAAGCTTTGTATTTATCAAATAGACATGATGATCAGAAACCCTCGTAGGGGCGCCCCTTGCGGGCGCCCGGTTCTGGGCACCCGCAAGGGGTGTCTACGGGCCTAAATTCTGTGGAAATATTTATCGTGTCTATACAAGAATGCAAAAATGTGTAATCGTTTGTGCGTATTTGTAAAAGACAGAAAAAGGGGCAAGCGGCAAGATTCGTCGAATTGGCGCCTTGGCTCCGGAAAAAAATGTCGGAAAAGGCTTCTTATTTTCGTGCACTGCACATTGAATATTGATATTGCATAATAATATAGCAAGTTTTATGTTTATCCATATTTCCCCGGACATTCATTTTTCAACAGATAGTTTAATTCAAACGAAAGGGATATTGTTATGAAAAAAAGTATTTACGCAAAATGCATGCTGGTTGTTTTTTTTCTGACGGTTGCGTTGGGAGGGTATGTCCATGCATCTTCCCTGAAAGATTCAGATATCCGGAATTTTATTTCGAGTATGCAGGAAATTCAGCTGCTGGAGGAAGAATACGATGATCTGGATGACATCGAAGAAGAGTTGGATCCGCTTTCGGAAGAGGATATGCAAATGCCTGAAAAACCAATTTCTGAGAGCATGGAGCGTTTAAAGGGACATGAAATTTATAATCGTATTCAAGGGGTTGCAAAAAAGCACGGTTTTTCAAATGCCGAACAATGGGCGAATGTTGGCGACCGTGTACTCAAAGCTTTTTTTTCGATCCTCCTTGAAGATGAAGAACCGGCCATGCGGGCAGAATTGGAAAGGTCTCTTCGGGAGATTGACCAGAATCCCCATATGACCGAAGCGCAGAAAGAGGAAATGAAGAAGGTGATGACCGGCGCCATGTCCTCTATCGATGCCATGGCCGATGCGCCTAAAGAGGATATCAATGCGGTTCGTCCCCACATGGAAGACCTGCGCCAAACCCTGGAACACATAGATGAAGAAGAAGAATAGAAAAAATAGCGCTTAACCCCTAGTCCTGTTTTACTCGTTTTGTCAGATTTTTTTGAATCGGTCGTAATGACAGACATCGTCTGTGGAAAGTCTCTCATGCGCCGCTCTGTGCCTTTTTTCGCAAATTTCATCGGCACCGCTTTCCGTCGGCGGATATGCAGTGGCCTCCGCAACCGTGCATGCGGGTATGCTTTCCATTGCATCCAGCAAAGCGTCATAGTCCGGTTCCTCGCCGATTTCCGGCACCAGTTGTGTATAGATGACACGATGCCATTGATTAAGCGCGACAACCGCCCTTGAAAGGAGTCCTGCAAAGGGACCACCTTCTATCCGGATGCCATAGGCCAGACCAAAATTGCTGTTTCGAAATTCAGACAGGGAAATAACGTTGTCGATTCCTTCGCTCTTGTTGAAGCGTTCATGGGTGAAAGGCAGGTCTTTTGAAATGCAAAGCACTTTTGTGTTATCAAGTTTTTTTGCCATTTCATTGGACCGGCGAACCGATTGGGCGCAAACTTGCGTTTCAACGCTCGGGAAAATATTCATAATCACGCTGCTGCCTGCGAAATCGGATAGTCGTATATCGGACAAATCGGTTCCCGTAAGCAAAAAATTAAATGCGACAACCCCGACCTTAGGCAGAGTGCCGCATGTTTGAAACGCCTTTCCCATCAATGTTACCGTTGTCATAGCAGATCTCCTTTTTTCATTAAAAAAATACCTGCTAAAATCGTTTTCCGGTTTTATTTACGTGAGCAGCATCCTTTTCGACTGGATAATAAAATCATTCCTCTTTAGTTAATAATTGCCTCTGAAATCGGATCCGTCAATTGAATTATACATATTACGCATATTTTCTGCATGTAAATTTACTCTGGCCCAAAAAAAAGAAAAGGCGACCTTTTTGGGGCCGCCTTAACTTATTGATTTGGCTGGTGCCGAGGGACAGAATTGAACTGCCGACACGGTGATTTTCAGTAAACTGGCAAATCCCCAAAAATGGAGTTTTTATGACGTTTTGTCTACAATTTGTCTGCAGAAATCATTTTCCCCATTTCTTCTTCGATAAAATCATCAAGAACATGGGCATATATCTGCGTAGTGGAAAGGTTGGTGTGGCCCAGGATTTTTTGGATGGTTTCAATTTTTAAACCTTTTTCAAGCATGCTGGTTGCGGCCGTATGCCGCAGGCAATGAAAATGGTAAGCCTCAAAATCTTCTTTGTTCTCAAAATTCAAAGCCGCTTTTCGAACACATTCCTTGAAGCGTCTGCTGGTGGTCCCAACCAACCATTGAACAAAAACCGGTCCGACGTCTTTTTTTTCGCCGGCGGCTTCCATCGCTTCAGGTAATAAAGGGACGGTTCTTTGCTTGTCCCCTTTTCCAGTGAGGAGAGCGCGGCCGACAATGCCGGTGGGAGATGGTTGAGCGTAGACCTGTAAATGCTGCCAATGTAAATTGCGCACTTCGGTGATACGGCAGCCAGTGTGGAGCGCAAAATGCGCGTATCGCCAGACTTCAGGGCTATGCTTTTTGGCATAAGCCATTATGGCCGCCAAATGGTGGTTCGGAATTATTTGCGGTAAAGGCTGGGGTGCTTTAACCTGTGGAAACTCAGGAGGGGCAGTGATGAATTGGTTTTTGACAGCCCAGGTAAAAGCAGCCTTTAAGTGTCGGAAGTAGGATTTTACAGACGCAGGAGACAGACCACGCGCCAGGCAATCGTTTTTCATGGTGACCAGGTCATCCTTCCTGATCGCATTAATTTTTTTATCCCCAACAGATTCAATAAGTCCACGAATTGCCTTTCCGTCCATACGCAGTGTATCCAATGCCAAATCTGCACGCTCCCCGGATATGTATTTTTCAGAAAGCTCCGATAGGGATAGCTTGTCATTGATGACGGTCAAAATACTGGCAAATCGCTGCCGCTGATTTTCCTGTTTGTAGATTCGAAAGAATTCATCAGCCTCTCGCTTTGTGACCTGTTTTCCAATGATCGATTTGACAGATACAAGCTTACCGTTCGGCGGACATTCGGATCGGGAGTGCCAGATATACCAGTGGCCATTTCTGTTTCGCAGCTTCATAGATTGATCCTATAGGTTCATTTTGTAATTTGCAAAAATTATTTGCCAGATAGTCATTTTTTCCCTTATAGAAACGGATCTCTTACTCTCGTATAATCATTCCAAAGGTTTTCATGCGAATGCCTGTATATATTCTTCTTCTTCAATTAAAGATCCACACATATTATTCTTTAATCCGAGCCAAAGACCCCTTATCGCTCTCCATCAATATAAACGGGCCAGAATCGTTCAATTGGGCCAGTTGTTTTGCAGTAGCTCATTTTGTTGGCTCGCCAGATATAATCCCGACAGGTGTTATAGGGGCGATTCTACACCACCATCGCAAAAACTTTTTTTATGTAGCTTTTTATGTAGGACAAGAAGCTTCTTTTCTTGTGGTTATTAAATTGTCATAGATTTTATGGTATTTTAATAATAAAGCTGTCAATCAAAATCATAATTAAAAAATTTAATTAGGATTAAATCCTAAATAGGCAAATTTAATTAGGATTGAGTCATAATAAAAAATCGTTAATTAGGATTAAATCATTATTCGTACAGCTATTTAACAGCTATTTAATTAGGATTAAATCCTAATTAGGACAATCTAATTAGGATTAAATCATAATTAAAAAAATCACGGAAAGAAAAAAATATCCGGCAATAGCCTATCATCGACTTATTATAAAAATAGAATTTTTAACAAAAGAGATTAATTTGTTTAAAAAATTGTAATGAAAAATAAGGACCTTTGTTTTTGTGATTATTATAAATTAACGACTTAATTAATTGCGCATTATTTTTTATGCGCAATTTGCAAATCTTTATCCGCTTTTCGCAATTACCGGGCGTGGCTTTCGGAAGCGGAAGCCAAGTTGGCGAAATAGTCGCTGACATTGGCGCACACTGAATTCAACGTTGAACTGGTTTTTAATGAACTCTGATAAAGCTTTTCCGTTCCATGTGTTTGTAGTGAGATTAAACTCGCGAGGTGACCGGCGCAAAGCATTATTGATTTCTTCAATATGGTATTCGGTCAATTTTTTGGTCCTGCCTGGGCGGTCAGAATCTGCAAGGCCGGCAAAGCCCATTTCTTCAAAACGATTTACCCAGTATTGAACGGTGCGCGTTGAATCACCAAGGAGTCTGGCAGCGTCAGGGCAAGATAATCCCTGGGCGACCAAAAGAATCGCATGAAGTCGGTGATCGTATCGCGCTTCCTGAGATCTCCGGATCTCGTCCTGAAGCGCAAGGACCATTGTTTCTGCGTCTGATATGTTTAGTTGTTTCATGCATTAAGCATAACACAAGATCAATTTATTCGCAATTATATTTGTCGTTATATATAATGCTTTAAAAAAGTGGTGGGGCATGGATCCTTTTGCAGAATCGCTTCAATTTTTATGTCCCAGTCTGGCTCGAATGTTTTGGCAGGATGATGGGTTGGTTGTTTTTATCCTGCCTGGAGCACGGGGTTTACAATCGTATGCGACACACCAAGATGAGGCGGTTATATTATTCATGGGAAGGTCCTGCAGGTGCATGAAAACCCTGAAAAAAAGTCCAAAAAACAAAAAAAAACGGGTATCTTTTAATCATTTAAATTACAATTTAAAACAGGTTTTTATTTTATTTCATTTGATTTCGTTTTACTCTGGTTTCCAGGGCGCAAACAAACACAAGGATCTGGGTTTTCCCGAGCCCTTGTAATTGTTTGCTGTTACCGTTTTTTATCCCGCTTTCATCGCCACTGCACACTTCGTAATCTAGTGTGACGCCGGTTCCTTTCAGTCCCCTACAGCCAGAGAGGCGTTTTTTTGTTATACTCGCTGGGGCCGCTGCCCTTACCCCTCTCCATGTCCGCGTGGTGTTAAGGTGCCAATAGAAAAATACATCGATCTTGATTTAATCCTCAAACCTTTATTCCACATGCCTTCCCGCCGCCGCTCCTGAGGACCAATAAAACCCCTTTACCCTTATTTGAAATATAAAATTCGAAAGAAAAAAGCACAAATCATTCCAAATAAAAATAAATAACCTTTTGGCGTATTTGTTACTTGTGCTCCCTGGTGGTGATCAAATGCACACCAGGTATGGATTTCCGGCGGATTTGAGCAAGCGCAGGGGAGATTGCGCAGTTTTTGGTGCAAAAGGCCTGCGCACGTGTACCAGCCAGGGCACATCTAGGGTGCGGACCGGGACTGGGGCGGGGTGGTCCCCGGCGGCAGTGCTCAAAGGGTCGAGGTAAAATGAAAAGGTATTTTTCGTTTTAAATAATATACCGTTAAAATGATCGTTTATCTTAGTATTAAAAATCAATAGAAAACGGTTGACTTTCAATAACCGAAAAATTACAAAATAATAGGTTTTCGTTTTATTTTATTTACTTTCATTTGATTTTGACGAAACCAGGGAGGAGACAATGCCAACAGCGGGTAAAAAAAAGGGGTCGGCCAGGGCGCAGCCGGACCGGGATGATGGTCCCGGCGCCGGTATGGCTGTGGGCCAGGTGATCGGGTATCTTCGGGTTTCCACAGCGGACCAGGATACGGATAAGTTCCGGGCGGATATCTTACAGTTTGCCATGGACCGTGGCTTTGGCCGCGTTGAATTCGTATCGGAAAAGGTTTCCGGGAAAAAGCCATGGCGGGAAAGGCAACTGGGTCCGGTTGTGGAAGGGTTGCAGCCAGGGGATCGGCTCATTGTACCGGAGCTTTCAAGGTTGGGGCGGTCCACTCTGGAGATCCTGGAGATCATCAGTATTGCCAGGGCTGCCGGTGCATGTATTTATGCGGTGAAAGGCGGCTGGGAATTGTCCGATAACATTCAAAGCAAGATCATTGTCACGGTCATGGCCATGATGGCCGAGGTCGAGCGTGATCTTATCAGTGAGCGGACCAAAGAGGCGCTATCCGCCAAGAGCGCCGCCGGGATAAAACTGGGGCGCCCGGCTGGTCCAGGAAAATCAAAGCTCGATCCGTTTGAAGGGGAGATCCGCCAGCTGCGTGCGGTGGGCTCAACCAAAACATTCATCGCCGGGAAGGTGGGCACGACGCCACAAAACCTGGCCAACTGGATGCGGCAGCGGGGTATAAAATAAAAAAGGATCGGCCGCCTGGATTCGGCCAGATGGCGGCCGATCTAAAAGGAAAGGACAGGCTGTTTACGCGCGCAAAACCCGGTCCGCGGCGCGCGCGAATTCAAAACTGCGGGATCGGGGGATGCCCCCCTATGATGATGGTGTGTATGGGATTTTTTAACCAAATCGACCCTGTTTTTCCTCCTGGCTTTTTAAGGGGCGCAAAGGTCAAAAAGGGGCTGCGGGGACGGGACAGCAAAAAAGTGCTGTCCCGGTGCTGTCCCGGTGCTCTGTCCCGGTGGGCGTTGTAGTATATATATATATATATTAATTATTTATATAATATATATATACTTAATGGGACAGTGGGACAGCAGTTTTAGGTACGACCTTAACATTTTATTTCGGTAATTCTTAATCGAGTAGGAGATAAAAAAATGTTTTATATTCTTTTGTGTTTCCTGAAAATGCTGTCCCACTGTCCCGTTTGATAGTTATTAAAAGTAAAAACAAATAGTTAATATGGGACAGCACCCGGGACAGCCCGGGGGGCCCCTGTCCCGGTCTACTTGTTTTTTAATGTAAAAACAATGTGTTAACATCAAAAAAATGCTGTCCCGTCTCTTTTGGGGGTCGGGGTGAGGAGGCCGGAACAAGAATAAACGACCTATCGGAAAAACATTTTTGGCCATAGGAAAAGAGGCCAACAACCGGCCAACCGGACAGGGGGAGGGTGTTCGTGGGGTTAAAGCGACGAAAGACGCTGGCCGGCGGGAGCGGGCCGTAGTTGAAAACGACGATATAGAGCCGTTGACGATTTAGGCAGGGGAGTATGAGGATGTGCGCATCTTCCTGGACGCCCTTGTGAGCATTTGTTTTGATGGACTGCGCACTGGGAGAAGCTTTTCCGTGTGGTGTTTACATTTATCAACCTGGCTGGTGGCGGCGATACAGACCCTGAAAAGTATTATTTGTACGCGTTTTTTCAGGAGTAACAGGATCGTGTGTGCGTCCCCGGAGGGAGTATCCGGTGGGTGGTGGATTTTTTTATGCCGTAAAGTGTCTGTGCATATCGTCGATCATTCAAACAATATACACTTGGAGGCTCCTGTGTCGTTTTCCAGGGGAGGTTTGGAGTTTGATGGGGGGCACGTTGCCTTATAGGGAAGCGTCATGGCGTTCTCCGGGGGCCGGAAGGGGTATCCTATGCGGTGGCAGCTACCATAATGGCATGCAGGAGGCCCGGATGCTGATCGTGGTGAAGCGGAAAAAGCAATTGTAACGCCTTTATCGCCTCTTTTAAAAAACGGGTGGAAATATACAAAGACCTGGGGGTTGATTGCATTGACTATCATTGGCAATGTGCACTTCAGGAGGGGTTGTCGCTGAGAGGCATGTAGCCACTATTGTGCAATCCAGAGGGGGGTATATATCGGGAGGCATGATAGCCGGAACGTTGCAATCGTGATTGCCTAAACTGGATTCGTCCCCAAGCCATGATCAATCGATAATGATTTTATATTTTATTCATAGCCTGTGGTGAATCAACTCCTGGTCTGCTGTCTCCGGAACTACAATCTCCATTTCCGCGGATTCAAATGATTTCTCGTAAAAATCCGATGCCATGGTAAACCTCGTGCCGAGCAATCCAAGTTTACTAAATCCTATGGTGGATCCATAAGTCAAGACAGTTTATACACTCATTAGAGGTATTACGTCTCGGCGTATGGTTGCCCTCGCTGAGTGGAGCCCACAAGAAGCGAAAGCGAGGCGAGGACAAGCCGGCCTGACATGCTCCAGTCTGGTCATGCAGCCTCCTGCAAGGCATCATCCCCCCGGTAAACCTCGGCCGGAGTGTAAGTTCCGAAACGCTGATGAGGGCGTTCGTGGTTGTAAAAATCAAAATACATCCTCAGCCCGTCTGTCAGCTCCCTTACAGTTTCATAGTCCTTCAAATAGATGTCTTCATGGGCTATCACAGAAAAGCGAAACATTCATCCCGGTCCGACAATTCAAGGCAAGCAGTAAGATCCTCCCAAAATAAATCGGCGTCGGCTCAATTCCAAAATCCACGCAGCTTTTGGATGTTATCCACCTGATCCTTTCATAATCGTTTGATTCGATATTTTCCGATTTCTTCAGCTTGCTTTCTGATTTTGTCCTGGGCCTGTAAAAGCAGTGGAGAGATGGCGAAAACCGTAAAGTATTGCCTATGAACAGGGCACTGTGGGGAGCGAACATGTATGTTCGCCCGTGGGAAGGCCAACACGCAGATTCGGCCTTACAGATATACGATGGTCAATGTATGCATTTTTGCATAAATTAAAAACATCTCAAAGACAAGGCAAAAAGCCCTGTACCATCAAACGGCTCAGGCGCCGGTGCTGCTTCTGAGAACCGCTGTGGCTCTTATTTCGCACAAAATCTCGGGCATCACCAATTCGGTTACACCCACTGCTGTCCAGGCCGGAAAATTCTCTGGGATAAACCCGGCTTTGACTTTTAAAAATTTGCCAATTTCCTTCATGGAGGTGTGATAAGTCACCAGCTCCACTATGTCTTCTATGCCGGCGCCGGCTTCT
>JAABUA010000024.1 GCA_011389515.1 Desulfobacteraceae bacterium | reverse complement strand
AGGCAAAGGAAGTCAGGGTGATCGACCCTGAAGGGAATCAGCTGGGTGTTTTACCATTTCAGTCCGCCATGACCACC
Source organism: Desulfobacteraceae bacterium (assembly GCA_011389515.1). Classification (GTDB taxonomy): domain Bacteria; phylum Desulfobacterota; class Desulfobacteria; order Desulfobacterales; family Desulfosalsimonadaceae; genus B1SED10-16. The sequence continues at coordinate 43,272 of JAABUA010000024.1, read as the reverse complement.
GCAGAAGACTTCGGTCTTGACCTGGTGGAAGTTTCGCCCAATGCGAAACCGCCTGTATGCAAGATCATGGATTATGGACGGTTCAAATACCAGCAGGACAAAAAGCAGCAGGAAGCCAGAAAAAAACAGGCGACCTTTCAGATCAAGGAAATCAAGCTCCGCCCCAAAACAGATATCCATGATCTTGAAATCAAACTTGGGCACCTGAAACGATTTATTGAGAAAAAATTCAAAGTGAAGGTAACGGTGATGTTTCGCGGCCGTGAAATCACGATGACAGAGCGTGCCAGAGAACTCCTGCAGGAGGTTTCCGAAAAAGCCGGCGAATTTGCCGCGGTAGAACAGTATCCCAAAATGGAAGGCAGAACCATGACAATGGTCCTGAGTCCGAAATAAAAAAATTTGTTTTCCTTGTTGACAAACTTTTAAATATAGAAGATATGACAGACTCGAAATTGTTTTAAATAATAGCTGCATGCCCCGCTTTTGGCACATGCGGCTCTGACGATTATATCAGGCCGGAGGGCCGGCATAAGCAACCGGAAACAAATTGCATACTGCCTGTCACGGTCTTTTACGGATTGAAATACATGGCGCGGAACGTATTTTTGCCGCGCCATGTGATTTTTATTGACGTTTTAGTAACAATGGTGCATCTTTCGATGTTTTACAATACTTCGTATAAGGAGCATGACAATGCCTAAAATGAAAACCAACCGCGCCGCGGCCAAGCGATTCAAAAAGACCGGCACGGGCAAATATGTTTTTTCGAAATCCCATGCGAGCCATATACTGACCAAAAAAACGCGGAAAAGAAAACGCGCGCTGCGGGAAAAGCAGGTCGCCGACGCGACCAACATGAAGCAGATCCGGCGTATGCTTCCATACGGATAAAAATGTAAGCGATAAAAAAGACGCATAAACAGGAGCAAAACCATGCGAGTCAAAAGAGGATACAAGGCGAGACATCGCCGTAAAAAAGTATTGAAACTGGCCCGGGGATTCACGGGTGGTCGGAGCAAGCTTTATCGAACCGCCGCAGATGCCCTGGACAAGGCGCTGATGTACGCCTACCGGGATCGCAAAGTCAAAAAAAGAGAATTCAGGCGCCTCTGGATTATCCGGATCAATGCGGCATCCCGAATGAATGACCTGTCATACAGCAAGCTTATCAGCGGTTTGAAAAAGGCGAATATCGAAATCGACCGCAAGGTTCTTGCAGAACTGGCCGTTTCCGATCCCTATGCATTTTCACGGATTGCTTCCACGGCAGCTGACCATCTGTAAGCTCATGTAATGCGTCAACAAAAACCGCCGGCCCGTGGACAGGTCCGCAACACAAGCACGCCAAACGGCACATGCGTTCCGGACGGCGTCTACAGCAATCGGATAAAGTTTCAAATTGAACAAGTCAATCGAACAGATCAGGACCGAAGCGCTTGAAGAGATTGAAAAAGCAGGCGATATCGAACAGGTCAAGGCGGTTACCGTCCGATATGTGGGACGAAAAGGGGCTGTTACACAGTATTTAAGGGATATCGCATCTCTTCCGGCGGATCAGCGCCCGGAAGCCGGAAAAAAGGCCAATCAGACAAAAAAGGCAATTGAAAAGGCGGCGGAAAAAGCCCTCTCAAAACTCGCCTTATCTGCAAAAGACACCGCCGACGCAATCGATGTATCCCTTCCAGGCCGGTTATCCCCCCGGGGATCACTTCATCCGGTCACACGCATCACAAAGCGCATATGCGACATTTTCGAGCGCATGGGCTTCGATATTGCGGAAGGCCCGGAAGTGGAAACCGATTACTACAATTTCGAAGCCCTCAATATTCCCAGGGATCATCCTGCCAGGGATATGCAGGATACGTTCTATATCTCCGAAAACATCGTTCTGAGAACCCATACATCGCCCATCCAGGTTCGTTTCATGGAGGCCAGCGAGCCTCCGGTCAGGATCATCGCCCCCGGAAAAGTATACCGATGCGATTCTGATTTGACCCATACCCCCATGTTTCATCAGGTTGAAGGCCTCCTTGTCGACGAAACCGTTTCATTCGGGGATCTCAAGGGACTTCTCACCCTCTTTGTACAGCAGATGTTTGACGAGGAAACCGGGTTACGGTTCAGACCCAGCTTCTTCCCTTTTACGGAACCGAGCGCCGAGGTGGATATCCAGTGCGTCATATGCAGGGGTGAAGGCTGCAAGGTCTGCTCGGGTACCGGCTGGCTCGAAGTGCTCGGATGCGGCATGGTCCACCCGGCCGTTTTTGAAAACGTCGGATACAATACGTCAAAATATTCAGGCTTCGCTTTCGGCATGGGCGTGGAGCGGCTTGCAATGCTCAAATATGGAATCAACGATCTTCGAATGTTTTTCGAAAGTGATATCAGGTTCTTGAGGCAGTTTTAAAATGAAAATCAGCCTGGACTGGTTACGCCAGTATGTCGATATAGATATAAAACCGGTGGAACTTGCGGACATGCTTACCATGGCCGGCTTTGAAGTGGAAGCCGTAATCGATCCTTACGAGCACCTCACAGGTGTCGTTGCCGGAAAAATTACAGATATCACGCCACACCCCGATGCGGACAGGCTCGCATGCTGCAGCGTGGACACCGGCGGCAGGATTTGCCGGATCGTGTGCGGGGCGCCGAATATAAAAACGGGAATGATCGCAGCCTGTGCGATGCCCGGCACGGTGCTGCCTTCCGGTACCCGTATCGAAAGCGGCAGCATTCGCGGACAGGCATCCGAAGGCATGCTCTGCAGCGAAACCGAACTCGGTCTCGGCAGGGACGCATCCGGAATCATGATTGTAGACGATGCCATCCATCCCGGAACACCTCTGACCGATGCGCTTTGCCTATCCGATACGGTTTTTGAGATCGGCCTGACACCAAACCGCCCGGACTGCCTCAGCTTTACAGGGATTGCCAGGGAAGTCGCCGCCCTGCTGAACAAGAAGCTGAATCGTCCCGACATCCAGATCCGGGAATCGGATGCGGTTATCCACGAGATGACATCCGTTACGATAGAAAGTCCGGATATGTGTCCCCGCTACTCGGCACGCCTGCTTACCGGCATCAAGGTTCAGAAATCCCCGGAATGGCTGCAGAGACGGCTGCTTTCCATTGGGATCAAACCCATAAACAACATCGTCGATATCACCAATTATGTAATGATGGAGACGGGACAACCGCTTCATGCCTTTGATTTTCATCAGCTTGCCGAAAAGCGCATCGTGGTGAGGACTTTATCGGCATCGGAACGGACGTTTACCACGCTGGATGGAAAGCAAAGACGCATCGAAGAGGACATGCTCATGATCTGTGACGGGCACGGGCCCGTTGCCGTCGCCGGTGTTATGGGGGGCGAAAACTCGGAAATTGAAGATGACACTACGGATGTATTGATTGAAAGCGCCCACTTTGATCCGGTTTCCATCCGCAAAACCAGCAAACGCCTTGGACTGTCCACGGACGCTTCCTACCGTTTTGAGCGGGGGGTTGATCCGGAAGGGACTGTTTACGCGATGAACCGCGCGGCCATGCTAATGGCGGAAACAGCAGGCGGAACCATTGCCAGGGGAGCCATAGACGAATATCCCGGTCGCAAAAACATTGAACCGATACGACTGGGTACAGAGAAAACCAACAGCCACCTGGGGACCAGCCTGACGGCGGAAGAAATTGCACGTCACCTCTTTTCAGTTGAATTTGCCGTTACGAAAACCAACCCCGACACCATGGAGGTACTCCGTCCGTCCTTTCGGGTGGATGTGAGCCGACCAGAGGACCTCATGGAAGAAGTGGCCAGGCTGTCAGGATATGACAACATTCCTACGACATTCCCTGTTGTGTCGGCCAAAACGCAGCCGCCCTTGCGCAGCTTTGCGGTGAAAGCCGATATTCGGGAACTGATGGCCGGTTTTGGCTTCAATGAAACCATCCATTACAGCTTCACCGCGAAAAACGGGGAGAGGCTGGAATTGCCGGATGGCGACATCCGATGGAAGGAACTGCCGGTATTAAACCCGATTTCCGAAAACCAGTCGGTGATGCGCACATCCTTGATCCCTTCCCTGCTTGAAGCATGTCAGAAAAACATTTTCCGGCAGGAGCAGGACCTGCAGTTTTTTGAAATCGGCAAGGCATTTTACAGCCACGGCCTGGAAGAACTGCCGGAAGAAACAGGCCTTCTGTCGGCGGTTTGGACGGGTGCGCGGCGCCCCCGTCTCTGGAAGGAAAAAACGGTCCCATGCGACTTCTATGATATGAAAGGCGCACTGGAGTCCCTTTTTATGGCGCTCAAAATAAAACCGGTTGCCTGCCGGCAAGCCCCTCCTGACCGTTGCGGATATACCCACCCGGGATGCAGCGCGATCGTCTTTGCAGACAATACGGATATAGGAATCATCGGGGAGATCAAGCCTTCCGTTTTAGACCGCTTCGATATTCGCCAACCGGTATTTGCTTTTGAAATCAATGTCGACTTGCTGATGTCTCTTGTGCCGGAAGTCACCGGCTTCGTCCAGGTTCCCAGATTTCCAGCCACCTCGCGTGATATGACGCTGATTATGGATGAAAATGTGGCGGCTGCGGATATCATAACGGAAATCGAAGCATCACAGGTGAATATCATGGAAGATATCGCAATTTTTGATGTTTACCGGGGAAAGCCCATTGCACCGGGGAAAAAAAGCCTGTCAATCCGAATAACCTACCGTTCCCATGAACAAACCCTCGAAGACGGGCCGGTAAATGCCCTTCACCAGGAGATCACGGAAAAGCTGCTGTCCGCTTTTGACGCGGGGCTTCCTGAGTAAGTTGCAAGCGACATTCGATTCTTCGATTATTCCTTGAAAACATTTGCGATTTTCTGGTATGATCGACCCCGTTTTGGACACTTTGCAAAATATTGGCAGCCGACGGGTCGCTGTATACAACTTTTATTTGGCATTTTGGCATGCACCCCGAATCCGAAACAAACATACCTGACAAACTGTATTTCAAAATCGGCGAAGTCACCGACATCACCGGGCTGGCCGGGTATATACTCAGATTCTGGGAATCGGAATTTAAAAATATTCGACCGGGCAGAAGTGAATCCGGTCAGCGCCTGTACCGGAAAAAAGACATTGAAGAAATTTTAAAAATCAGGCACCTGCTTTACGACAAAAAATTTACCATACAGGGTGCAAAAAAACATTTAAAATCCGAACCTCCGCAAAAACATAAACCCGTCCCCCCTCTTACCGCCGAAGAACTCCAAAGGGAACTCACAGCCATTCGTGATCTGCTCGATTAAAACCTATGTCAAAATTGTCTTTCGGCCCAACCGGTTATCCCTTTTATACGGCAAGGGTTCATTTGCAAGGTGCTGCGCTTATTTTTGATATTGACAAAAGAATTTTTATTGCGTAGTTTATCTGTTGACCAATAATGAGCGGGCATAGCTCAGTTGGTAGAGTACAAGCTTCCCAAGCTTGGTGTCGCGAGTTCGAATCTCGTTGCCCGCTCCATTATAGACGCAGGAAAGTTTTAAGGGTGCTGGTTTGACAACCTTTAAAACCGTGCCGGACCGTAAACGTAGCGTAAGTGATCAAAACGGGCAGAAAGCCCGTTTTTTATTTTCTTAAAAAAATGTAACAGCATCGTATGCAATGCGATTATGAAAAAGAACAGAAAAAGAGATAAAATAAAAAAAACAGCGGCAAAAAGGGATATGTCGTTCGCCCCGGAAAAAGTTGCATCCATGGTGAGGGAGATCGCTGATCCGCTGTGTGCTGCAGAAGGCGTGGAACTGATTCATATCGAATATCAGCGTGAACCCGTAGGTTGGGTTCTACGAGCATATATCGGAAAGCCCGGGGGGGTTACCATTGCCGACTGTACCGGTATTAGCAACCAGCTCAAAGACATACTTGAAATCAAACTTGACGCAGATATCCCGTATATGCTGGAAATATCATCACCGGGGCCGGACCGGCCGCTTTCTAAAAAAGATGATTTCATGAGATTTGCAGGGGAAAGTGCAAAAATACGCACCCGGCACAATCTTGGCGGGCAGAAAAATTTCAGCGGAGTGCTCCTGGGAATCCTGGATGATTACGTACTTCATATGCTTGGTACGGAATCCGTTGCCATCCCGTATCAGGAAATCACCAAAGCAAGACTTGTGAATTACAATGGAGACAAAACATGCTGATAAATGACATGAAACGCGTCATCGAGCAGGTCAGCCGGGACAAGGGAATCGATTTCAACGTACTTGTGAAAACCCTGGAAGAGGCCCTGCGTTCCGCAGTGAAAAAGAAATTCGGCAACAAGATCGATATAGAGATTCAATACAGCGAAGAGACCGGCGAACTCGAAGTCTTCCAGTTTAAAGATGTTGTTGAAACCGTCAAAGAACCCGATTTTGAAATCGGACTTGAAGAAGGCAGGAAACTGGATCCGGAATGCGAGGTCGGCGACAGTCTGGGTACCAAGATGGATACCACTACTTTTGGACGAATAGCGGCCCAGTCAGCGAAACAGGTGATCATTCAGAAACTGAAAGCGGCGGAGCGAAATGTCGTCTACCAGAATTTCATCAACCGGAAGGGTGAAATCATCAACGGGATCGTCCAGCGGGTCTCACGCAACGAAATCATCGTCAATCTCGGGCAGGCGGAAGCCGTTTTACCGCGTCGGGAGCAGATCCCCAATGAAACATATCGCCGCGGCGACAGGGTGCGCGCCTATATTTTGAAGGTCCATGAAGAAAGCCGCGGTCCCCAGATCATTTTATCACGGACCCATCCGGAATTTCTGATCAATTTGTTTAAATCCGAAGTCCCCGAAATTAACGAGGGGCTTGTAACAATAATAAATGCCGCCAGGGAAGCCGGCAGCAGGGGCAAAATCGCGGTTGTATCGAACGATTCGGACATCGATCCGGTAGGCGCGTGCGTTGGCGTCAAGGGCAACCGGGTGCAAACCGTGGTTCAGGAACTGCGAGGGGAAAAAATCGACATTATTCCCTGGCACATGGACCCGGCCAAATATGTATGCAATGCCCTGGCACCTGCGGAAATTTCCCGTGTGATCATAGACGAAGCCAGCCATGCCATGGAAGTTGTCGTTCCGGATGACTTTTTATCCATCGCCATCGGAAAACAGGGGCAGAATGTAAGACTGGCATCGAAACTGACCGGATGGCATCTTGATGTAAAAGGGGAAACCCGGTATAATGAAAGTTTGCAGTCCGGATTCGATTCCCTTGTCAAACTTCCGGATATGGAAGAGTCCCTGGCAAACAGGCTGTTCGAAAAAGGTTATTTTTCAATAGAGGATTTGAGCAAGGCGAGAGCTGCGGACCTGGTTGCAGACTTCCAGATATCCGAAGAAAATGCCATGAAATGGATTGAAGCCGCCGCTGCTGCCATGGAAACGAAACATGCGGAAACCGCCGGTAAAAAATCGACCGAAGAAACAGCAGATGAAAATTCAACGTTTGATGAAACCGGGAGCGATGAATCACCAGAAGAAGATACCGGACAAGAAAAAGATGGCCCGGAGATATAAAAACATAATACCAGCGGGCAATTGGGGCGGCAGAAATCCGGATGGCCACAAAACGCGAGCCCTGAAAACACGTCAACCTGAATAACACATGTGTGAAAATTTTCGGACGCTTTTGGCAGACTTTCTCATACAGCCTGTCGGGGTAAAAATACCGGCATGACAAATCAAATGGAAATGGTCCCTGTTTATACGGTATCAGGTAAAGCAAGGGGGTTGGATGGCAAAACGCAGAGTATATGAGCTCGCCAGGGAGCTTAACATGACAAACAGAGAGCTGTTGGATAAGCTCGAGGAATATCATATAGAAGTGAAAAACCATATGAGCTCTCTGGAAGAAAATGAAATTGCAAGGATCAAAGACGCCTTGTTCGGTCGCAAGGAAACGGCCGACATCGAGGATACCCGCATCCGGCCCAATATCATCCGGCGTCGCAGAAAGCCCAGAGCAGAGGACGCTTTGAGTGATGAAGCTGCAGCTGAACCGGAGGCCCCCGAAGCTGAGAAAACACCTGCGCCGGCAACAAAACCGGAGCCTGTTGAGGAAGAGCCGATTCCTGCGCCGAAAGAAAAAGAGCAAACAGCGAAAGCGGTTGAACCTGAACGGCTTGAACCTGAAGCACCTGAAGAGCCCGAAAAAATAGAAGAACCGAAAGCACCCGAAGCGGTTGAAGAAAAACAGAAGCCGGCAAAGCCGCGGAAAGAGGCCGAACCGGAAACCTTACCCGAAGCGGTCGACAGTGAGGAGAAACCAATAAAAGCGGCAGCGGAAAAAACGGCACCGGAAATGGATGAGGCCTCTGTCGAAACAGGCGAGGCTGAACGTGAGAAGCCTTCAGCAGAAGAAGAACCTGCAGAAAAGGAACAACCGGAAAAAGAGCAAAAACCGGCCAAACCCAAAAAAGGCAAGAAAAAACCCAAGGGGTCGCCTGCCAAAATTATCAGCCTTCCTGAAAAAGGTGCTCCGGAAGAAACACCTGCTCCGGAACCGGCTGCAGAAGAAAAACCAAAGAAAAAACAGAAAAAAGCCGCGCACGAAACACCGGCACCCAAAGAAGAAGTTGCAGACAAACGGTTTGAACCCCAAGCCCCCAAAAAAGAGACGGAAGAAACACGAAAAGGGAAACGGAAAAAAACAGAGCCTGCAGCTTTCGCAGAAGAGACTCCGGAAAAAGCGGCAAAAGGCAAAAAAACCGCTTTCAAGCGAAAGGAAGTTATCGAGGGGGATGCCCTTTATGACCAGCGTTTCGGCCGGGTGCGCAAAGGGCGGAAAAAAGGCAAGGCCTCACGACCCGTAACGGACAAGACCCAGATCACAATTCCAAAGGCCATCAAACGTCGCATCAAGGTTGACGACACCATCGTACTGGCCGATCTGGCGAAAAGGATGGGCATCAAGGGAAGCGAGTTGATCAAAAAGCTCATGGGCATGGATGTCATGGTCACCATCAACCAGACCATTGATTATGATACGGCGAACCTGCTGGCAGGCGAATTCGATTTTGAAGTGGAACGTGCGTCCTTTGAAGAAGATGCCATCATCAAGATCGAGCAGGATTCTCCGGAACAGCTTCAGGGTAGGCCGCCGGTTGTCACCATCATGGGGCATGTGGATCACGGCAAGACATCGTTGCTTGACGTAATACGAAAAACAAAGGTGGCAGACAGTGAGGCCGGAGGGATCACGCAGCATATAGGCGCCTACCACGTGCCGCATGAAAGCGGGGACATTGTTTTTCTGGACACACCGGGGCACGAGGCATTTACCGCCATGCGGGGACGCGGGGCACAGGTGACCGATATCGTTATCCTGGTGGTGGCCGCAGACGACGGTGTCATGCCACAGACCATCGAAGCCATCGACCATTCAAGGGTGGCAGGCGTGCCGATCATTGTGGCAATAAACAAGATCGACAAACCCGGCGCCGAACCCGATCGGATCAAGCGGGAACTCGCCGAAAAAGGACTGGTGCCCGAAGACTGGGGCGGGGATTCGATTTTTGTCGAGGTGTCCGCCAAGGAACAATCCGGCATCGATGAACTGCTTGAAATGATCATCCTGCAGTCAGAAGTGCTTGAACTCAAGGCCAACCCCAACAAGCGCGCCAGGGGTTATGTCATTGAATCGAAACTTGAAACCGGGCGGGGTCCCGTGGCAACGGTGCTCGTCAATGAAGGCACCCTGCACACCGGTCAAGCGATTGTCGCCGGTATGTATTACGGCAAAATACGGGCCATGTTCGATGACAAGGGCAATCCCATAAAGGAGGCCGGCCCTTCATTTCCCGTTGAAATCATCGGTCTCACCGGGGTTCCGATGGCAGGCGATGAACTCATCGTTGTTGCCGATGAAAAAGATGCAAAGCATGTCAGCGAACATCGGCTCCAGAAACAGCGCTCACTGGATCTGGCAAAAACAAGCCGGATGAGCCTGGACAAGTTGTATGAAAAAATGCTGACCGGTGAGGTGAAAGACCTGAACTTGATAATCAAGGCCGATGTCCAGGGTTCCATTGAAGCGTTGAAGGATTCACTGACCAAGCTGTCCACGGATGAGGTGAAAATCAACGTCATCCATTCGGCTACGGGTACGATCCACGAATCGGATATTTCCCTGGCCGCTGTCTCCAATGCCATTATTTTGGGCTTCAATGTGCGGCCGACCGGCAAAGTGGCCCAGATGGCCGAAGAAGAGCAGGTAAATATACGATATTATGATATAATATACGATGCCATCAAGGAAATAAAAGATGCAATGCTGGGGCTGATGGCATCAACGTACAAGGAACGGGTCATCGGCCGGGCCGAAGTCCGCCAGGTATTTGTTGTTCCCAGTGCCGGCGCCGTCGCAGGCTGCATGGTAACCGACGGAAAAATTCAGCGGAACCAGTCCATCCGCATTGTTCGTGACGGAATTGTGGTTCATGATGGCAAAATTGCTTCATTGAGACGATTCAAAGATGATGTCAAGGAAGTGCTCCATAACTACGAATGCGGCATCGGTATTGAAAAATTCAACGATGTCAAAATTGGCGACGTTATTGAGTGCTACTACCTTGAAGAAGTCAAACCCGTACTTGAATAATATGCAGAGCTGTCCGCAGGTGATCCGGCGCCTTTGCAGTAACGGCCTTTTTGCCTACAAACTGTAAAAACCATGGTGATTGGAACAGGCACCATAACATTCAACACGAATCATTGCCACTCGTTGAAGGAGAAGCGCAAGATCGTCAAGTCGATTCTGGCCCGGGTCAGGAACACGTACAACGTGAGTATCGCAGAAGTTGACTTGAACGATGTGCACAAGCGGGCTGAAATCGGGTTCGCCTTTGTCGGAAACGACCGGCGAAGAATCAACTCGAATATAGATAAAATGTTTGAATTTATAGATAATTTATCCCTTGCGGAAATTGTCGATACGCAGGTGGAGATCATAACCATATGAAGCCTTACGCAAGAGCAGAAAGAGTGGGGGTACTGATACAAGGAGCCCTTTTTGACATACTGCGGAAATCCATAAAGGATCCGCGGCTTGACCCGGTTACCATCACCGGCGTTAAAATGACGAAGGATCTGAAACTTGCGAGGGTGTATTTTGCAACCTCCGGGAATCCGGAAGACGCCGCCAAAGGGTTTAAAAAGGCGCATGGATTTATCAAAAAGACGCTCGCAGGGGAACTCGAGTTGCGATACATGCCGGATCTCCAGTTTCTGTATGATGAATCGATTGATTACGCGATTCATATGGATACGGTGATAAAGCAGCTGAATAAGGAAAATGAAACAGATCATAGCCCAACTGATAAAGAGTAAGCAGGTCCTGCTGGTTTCGCATGTAAATCCTGACGGAGACGCCATCGGAGCCATGTTGGGTCTCGGGCTAGCCCTCGAGTCCATGAAAAAGAAGGTGCAGCTGTTCAACCAGAGCCCCATGCCTGCCGTGTATCAATTTTTACCGTCAATACACAGGATCAAGCAGGAACCAGGCGATATAGCGTCGTATGATACAGCGGTAATTCTTGACTGCTCCGATCTGCAGCGGATAGGAGTTGCAGCGGAAGCGATCAGCCGGATACCCGTGGTTATCAATATCGATCATCATATTACGAATAATCGATTTGGCAATTACCAGCTCATTGATGCAAATGCATCTTCAACCGCCGAAATTATTTACCGATTGATCAAAGAACTCAATGTGCCGGTTACCATGGCCATGGCATATGCGATTTACACGGGAATAATGGCGGATACGGGCTCTTTCCGGTTTTCCAACACCACGCAGGAATCATTCCGAATCAGCCATGAAATGGTGGCGGCGGGTGCCGATCCGCACACGGTGGCCCACCATGTATATGAAACCATATCGTTGAACAGAATCAAGCTGTTGACGATGCTTTTCGATACGATCGAGCTTTCGGAAGACGGGGCTTTTTCGATCATGACCCTGACACAGAACATGCTCAATGCCTCCGGAACCGAAATTGCCGATGTCAATGGACTGATCAATTACGCCAAGCGGATTGAAAGCGTAAAGGTCGCGGCGCTTCTCTATGAACGGAAAAACGGTAAAAAGGCGGGGCAGTCCGGAAGCCATTATCATGTAAGCCTTCGTTCCGACGGCTCCGTAAATGTTTCCCGCATTGCAGCGGCTTTCGGGGGCGGCGGACATATATCTGCTGCGGGCTTCGATGTGTACGCAACACTGCCGGAGCTGAAACAGAAGCTTTTTTCCATGTCAAGCCGCCGATAGCCTTTGGACAGTCCACTAAAATGAGCAGAAGAAAAACAACCGATACCGGCGGCCTTTTGACCGGCGGCGTTATCGTGGTGGATAAACCGGCAGATATGACATCCGCTGCCGTCGTCCGGCGAATAAAACGTCTGCCGGGAATAAACAAAGTCGGGCATGCTGGCACCCTCGACCCCTTCGCCACGGGGGTGCTGGTCTGCCCCATAAACAAGGGTACGCGGCTTTCGCAATTTTTTCTTCATGGCCGGAAAAAATATGCCGCCACCCTGAAACTGGGTACCGCGACCGATACCCAGGACCACACCGGAAACGTGGTTTTTGAAAAACCGGTGGGGAGCATCTCCGAGAGCGTCATTCATGATGTATTCTCAAGGTTCATCGGGGACCACATGCAATTCCCGCCGGCATACTCGGCCTTGAAATACAACGGTGTGCCGTTGTACCGGCATGCCAGAAATGGCAACATAATACAGAAACCGGCCCGGGCGATTCATATTTCAAATATTGAAATCCGGGAAATTTGCCTTCCGGATATTGATTTTGAAGTTGAGTGTTCCGGAGGCACGTATATCCGGACATTATGTGCGGACATCGGTGAAAGGCTCGGATGCGGCGGCCACCTGCGAAAACTTGATCGCATGGCGAGCAGCTGTTTCAGCCGGGATGAAGCTGTCTCCCTCTCAGAGCTGGAGAAGGCTAAAAGCGCGGATCAAGTTGAACGCTATGTACTATCCATGGCCGACGCGTTGAAAGGAATGCCGTCCTATGAGGCCGACGAAGGCATGGAAAAAAAAGTGGCACATGGCAGACCGCTTACGGCAGATGATTTTTCCGGTTTTGACAACCGGCAGGAAAAACAGCCGTACATCAAGATCACAACACCAGGCGGCCGCTTGATTGCAGTGCTCGTGGAATCTGAAAACAAAATGGATTATAAATACTGTTGCGTGTTTCATTATAATTGATACCTGTGGTATGGTACGATGAAAATAACAAGCTTATTATATTCATAACGGACTTACATTTTATTCATACAGGAGGAAGAAGTGAATTTAACGGAAGATAGAAAAAGAGAAATCATCGAAAGCTTCAAAACTCATGATACGGATACCGGCTCTCCGGATGTGCAGATCGCACTGCTCACGGAACGCATCACCAATCTTACGGAGCACCTGAAAACCCACAAAAAGGACCATCATTCCAGGCGGGGCCTGCTGATGATGGTTGGGAAGCGCCGCCGCCTGCTGACCTATGTGAAAGGCAAAGATCCCGCGCGCTACCGGAATATCATTGCACAGCTTGGCATCCGAAAGTAACAGATTGGCTTTATTCCCAATGGGTAAAGGCAGCATGGTTGCTGTCCCGGCTGCTGTAATAAAAAGCAGTATTCGCAGTCGAAAACCGCGCGAAAGGCTTGCGATGTTGCTGCACAATTAACCAGTGTCCTTCCGGAAAAGGCGGTTGAACAAAACCGCCCTTTCTGGAAGGACATGAACAAATCACTATTAAAAAAGCGCAACCGCTGATTTTTCAGTTCATTATTGAAACGACACGAAATTTGAGGAAACGGGTTGTGAACAGGAGTAAAAAATGGAAATTGTATTTAAAACCGTAATCGGCGACGAAACGCTGAGCATACAGGCCGGCAAACTGGCCAAACAGGCTTCCGGTTCGGTCGTTGTACAGTATGGTGAAACCATCGTGCTGGTAACCGTTTCTTCCGCTGATGAACCGAATCTGAACGCGTCTTTCTTGCCCTTGAGCGTGGATTACCAGGAAAAAATCTACTCCGCGGGGCGTATTCCCGGCAACTATTTCCGCCGTGAAATCGGTCGCCCCAGCGAAAAGGAGACCCTGACCGCCAGACTGACGGACAGGCCTATCCGTCCCCTTTTCCCCAAAGGCTATAACTACGAAACCCAGGTGATTGCAACGGTGCTCTCGATGGACAAGATCCATGAACCGGACATCCTTGCCATGATCGGCACCTCGGCCGCCCTGACGATATCGGAAATTCCGTTCAACGGACCCATTGCCAGCGTTCGTGTCGGGCGCATCGACGGCCGTTTCGTGATTAACCCGCCCATTGAGCAGGCCGAAAAATCCGACATCAACCTGATCGTGGCGGGTTCGAAAACCGGCATTATCATGGTGGAAGGCGGGAGCGAGTTCGTTCCCGAATCGGACATGATAGAGGCCATTTTCTTTGCCCATCAGCAGATGCAGCCCCTCATCGATATCCAGGAAAAACTGCAAGAAGCCATCGGAAAAGCCAAGCGCGAATTTGCCCTGCCGGAGAAGGACGCCGCACTTTCTGAAAGGGTCAAAGCGCTCTCCTATGATAAAATTATTGACGCCTTGAACGTTGCAGAAAAGATTGAGCGCCGGAGCGCGCTGTCGGATGCAAAAACGGCGGTTATCGAGGCCATGGGCGAAGAATATGCCGACCGCAGATCTGAAACCTCCGAAGCCTTTCGTGATCTCGTCAAATCCATTTCAAGAAACATGATCGTCAAGGAGCAGCGCCGGATCGGCAACCGGAAACTGGATGAAATACGCGCCATTTCCTGCGAAACCGCTGTTCTTCCGCGCGTTCACGGCAGCGCACTTTTTACCCGCGGTGAAACACAGGTGCTTTCCGCATTGACCCTCGGCTCTTCCCACGATGAGCAGCGAATCGAAACGCTGATCGGCGATGAGACCTCCGCGTTCATGCTCCATTACAACTTCCCCCCCTATTCCGTGGGAGAGGTAAAGCGTTTCATGGGACCGAGCAGGCGCGATATCGGGCACGGAGCCCTTGCCAAACGTGCCCTTGAAAGGGTCCTGCCGAACAAGGAAGATTTTGACTATACCATTCGCATTGTTGCCGAAGTGTTAGAATCCAACGGTTCTTCATCCATGGCCACGGTTTGCGCATCTTCCATGGCACTCATGGACGGCGGCGTCCCCATCAAAGAACCGGTATCCGGCATCGCAATGGGCCTGATTGCCGAAGACGGCGAGACCTTCATCCTGTCGGACATTCTGGGAGATGAAGACCAGTTCGGCGACATGGACTTCAAGGTAACGGGGACCAGAAACGGAATAACCGCCCTTCAGATGGACATCAAGATTTCCGAGCTTTCCCGTGAGATAATGGAAAAAGCGCTTTCACAGGCAAAGGCCGGAAGACTTCACATCCTTGACAAAATGGCGGAAACCATCAGCGACCACAGGGAAGCGCTTTCCCCTTATGCGCCCATCGTGGTAACCGTAAAGGTCAACCCGGAACGCATTGGTGAAATCATCGGCCCCGGAGGCAAAAACATTCGGGCGCTCCAGACCGAAACAAACACCCAGATTTCCATCGATGACACGGGTACGGTAAAAATTGCCGCTTTCTCACAGGAAGAGGCTGCGAAAGCCGAGCAGATGGTTATTGATATCGGCTCCGATCCGGAAATCGGTGCGGTTTTTGAAGGAACCGTTGTCAGAACAACCGACTTCGGCGCCTTTGTGCAGATCAAGCCGAAAACCGAAGGGCTTGTTCACATCTCCGAGTTGGCCCACTACCGGGTAAAAAGCGTCACCGATGTCATCAAGGAAGGTGAAAAGCTGACCGTCAAGGTAATTGATATCTCCAGGGACGGAAAAATCCGCCTGAGCCACAAGGCAACGCTCGAAGCACCTGAAGGTGCCGCTGAAACACCACCCGGCGGCGGTGAAAACCGGGGCGGCGGCCGGGGCGGGAGGCCCGGTGGCGGCGGGTCCAACAGGAACAGGGACAGCCGTAGCCGAAATCCGAGAGACAACCGGAAACCGTCTGCCGAAGAAACAAAGTAAAATTGCCGGCGCAAGGATTCTTTGCGCCGGTTTCGCATTTTTTTCTACTGTAAACCCTGCAATCGCTGAAGACCTTTCAGATGTCTGAAAAAACAGTGATCCATTGCCGGCGCATCAGCCCGGAACAGGATGCGGATATTCCGCTTCCCCGCTACATGACCCCCCATTCCGCAGGCATGGATATCTGTGCCGCTGTTGAAGCGCCCGTAATCCTGGAGCCGGGTGAAATCCGGCTTATCCCGACAGGCATCGCCATAAGTCTGCCCGAAGGTTTTGAGGCGCAAATCCGGCCCCGCAGCGGACTTGCTGTAAAACACGGCATCGGGCTTATCAATTCGCCGGGGACCATCGACGCCGATTACCGGGGAGAAATCAAGATACCGCTTATCAATCTCGGCAAAGAGGCCTTTACCTGCAACCGGGCCGACCGGATTGCCCAGATGGTTGTCAACCGAATATGCCGGGTCAGTCTTGCACTCGTTGATGTGCTGGACAAATCCGATCGCAGCGACGGCGGCTTTGGACACACGGGCGTATGAAAAGGACTGCAGGCGCAAAAATAACCACGCAAATCCCCTGCCCTGGTTTATGCATGCTTGCCAGCGGCAGCAGGGGCAACAGCATTTACCTTTCTTCCGGAAACACTTCCGTTCTTTTTGATGCCGGGCTTTCCGGCATTGAAATTGAACGACGCATGAAGCAACGAGGCCTCAATCCGCAAAAACTGGATGCCATCGTTGTTTCCCACGAGCACAGGGACCATATCCATGGCGTCGGGGTGCTTGCCCGCCGCTTTGGCATCCCCGTTCATATTGCACCGGAAACCCTTGACGCCGCAAAAAACGTCATTGGCACGATAGGAGCCATCCATCCATTTGAATGCGGAATGCCCTTTCGGATCAATGACCTTGAAATCCATCCATTTTCCGTTTCCCACGATGCGGCATCCCCGGCCGGTTTCACCATCCGGACAGGCTCCTGCAAAATTGCCATCGCTACGGACCTGGGCATTGCAACGGGAATGGTCCGGCAGCATCTACGGGACTGCACCCACATTGTGCTCGAAGCAAACCACGATCCGGTAATGCTTGCGCAAGGCCCCTATCCATGGCCCACAAAACAGCGGATAAAGGGGCGTAACGGGCACCTGTCCAACGAATCGGCGAAAGAACTGCTTATGGATATTATCCATGAACGGCTCGAGCACGTCATCCTGGCCCATATCAGCGGGACCAACAACACGCCGGAAAAGGCGTTAAGCGTGGTTGCCGAACGATGCGGCCGGTATCCGACCAAATTTAGTGTTGCCTTCCAGGATGCCTGCGGAGAGACGCTTCAATTTGATTTATAACGCGTCAACACAACAAGAACGTTGCATGAAAGGCATTTATGAACAACCAGGTATACTCGACTGAAAATATTCTCATGGAAACCATTGCCCTTGAAGACAACATTACGTTGAAATTGTTCGATGATTCCAAACGCCTGCCGGACGACCGCTTGCAGGTGACCCTGACAGCCCGCCTTGAAATACCGGTTGCCACGCTCTACCGGGGAGAGACCGAAGCACTACTACCCCCGGCAGATGAACTCCGGGCGGCACTTGGCGACCCATTGGTATATGAACACAAAAATGTGCGGCAGTTCGTCGGGGCAAAAGAAAAGTCGGCTTTGCTGGAATCGCTTATTGATACATTTAAAGCCAAGGTGCTTCCGTATATTGCCAGGCACGACTTCCACGTCAATTATGCGGCCGCTAAATACCGGGAGCACAAAAAACGCAACTCCTGGTATCCAAACGATCCCCCGGGCGATACAACCGCTTCTTGACACCCGTTCAATCAAAGAATATGATATGTGATATGTAAAAAAAGTTATGAGTCTTCGTTAGGGGTGCCGGTAAACCGGCTGAGAATCCGCATTCAAACGGATAACCCTTTCACCTGATCAGGATAATGCCTGCGTAGGGAAACGTTTGAAAGGACACCACTTCAAAAAGCCGTTTCTCCTGGCAGGGGAAACGGCTTTTTTGCTTTCAATTACAAAAAGGAGGATATCAATGGCGCTTGACGAAATCACCATTTCACGAGCAATTATCGACCGGTATTATGAGAAACTCACATCCTGTCTGTCGTCCGACGTGGCCATCGTGGGGGGCGGACCCTCCGGCCTGGTCGCCGGCTACTTTCTGGCCAAGGCCGGCAAGAAAGTCGCCTTGTTCGAACGCAAGCTCTCGGTGGGCGGGGGCATGTGGGGGGGCGGCATGCTGTTCAATGAAATCGTCGTTCAGAAGGAGGCCTTACGAATACTGGATGTTTTCGGGGTCAATCATCGGCAGTATGATGACGACCATTTTACGGCCGATGCCGTTGAAACCGTCGCCACGATAACCGGTATGGCCGTCCGTGCCGGTCTTGCCGTCTTCAACTGCATCAGCGTGGAAGACGTCATGATGCACCAGGACAAGGTGGAGGGGCTGGTTATCAACTGGTCCCCGGTGGAAATGGTCGGTCTTCATGTTGACCCGCTTACCGTGCGCGCGAAATTCATCATCGACACAACCGGCCATGATACCGAAGTGGTTAAAGTCGTGGAAAACAAAATGGCAGGGAAACTGGATACGCCGACCGGAAAAATCGAAGGGGAAAAATCCATGTGGGCCGAGCGCGCGGAATCAGACACCCTGGTAAACACCAGGGAAATCTTTCCCGGTCTATACGTGGCGGGCATGGCGGCCAATGCCGTTGCCGGAGGGCCCCGCATGGGACCCATTTTCGGGGGGATGCTGTTGTCCGGAGAAAAAGTGGCCGCGGAATTGATCAAACGATTGCAGGGGGAAAAAACAATTCGCGCTTGAATTTTTTGCGCCTTCGTGTTTTTCTTTTATCTTAAAAATAAGGAACCGTCCTCATGACCCGAATTGACGCCGCAAAGCAGGGCATAATCACCGACGATATGCATTTCGTTGCAGCCACCGAAAACGTACCCGCAGATGACATCAAACACCTGCTGGCCGAAGGTAAAATCGTTATTCCAAAAAACAGAAACCGCCATTTCCCCGCAACAGGCATCGGAAAGGGGCTCCGGACAAAAGTCAACGCCAATATCGGCACATCCATGAGCGACTGCAACATGGATGACGAACTGAAAAAACTGGACGCCGCAATCAATGCCGGTGCGGATGCCGTGATGGACCTCTCCACAGGACCGGACCGGGACCGGGTGCTCACAAAAATCCTTGCGCGATCCTCGGTAATGGTCGGCACTGTACCCTTGTACAATGCAGTGTCCCGGCGTCTCGAAGCGGGGCAGGCCCACGCCGACGTCACGGCACAGGATATATTTGACGAAATCGAGGCCCAGGGAAAAGCGGGCGTGGATTTCATAACGGTACACTGCGGAATTACAAGGCATTCCCTTTCCGTGCTGAAGGATTGCGGAAGGCTCATGGGCATTGTATCGCGGGGCGGGAGCCTGCTTGCGGAATGGATCGCCAAAAACCAGGCCGAAAACCCTCTGTACGCAGAATATGACCGGCTGCTGGAAATCGCCCGTTCGTTTGACATGACTCTTTCCCTGGGCGACGGACTCCGGCCGGGCACCATATTTGACGCCGAAGACCGGGCGCAGATATCGGAATTGATCATCCTGGGAGATCTGACCCGACGGGCGGTCCAAGCGGGAGTACAGGTCATGGTGGAAGGACCGGGGCATGTCCCCCTGTCCATGATTGCAAACGACATAAAGCAGCAGAAACGGATCTGCAATGAAGCGCCCTATTACGTACTGGGCCCGCTTCCCACAGATGCGGCCGCCGGGAACGATCATATTGCCGGTGCCATCGGGGGGGCGATTGCGGCGGCAAACGGCGCGGATTTTCTCTGTTACGTCACACCGGCCGAGCATCTGGCGCTTCCCGGAATTGAGGATGTCCGTGAAGGCGTCATTGCATCCAAAATCGCCGCGCACATCGGCGATCTTGAAAAAAATGTCCCGTCCGCCTGGCGCCGGGACCGTAAAATGTCGGAGGCCCGCAGTCGCTTTGACTGGGATACCATGCTGCAGCAGGCCCTGGACCCGGAAAAGGCCCATGCTATTCGAAGCCGAAGCAAGGACAAAAGCAGAGACGTATGCAGCATGTGCGGCGATTTGTGTGCCCTTAAGACCTATGGCCGGGCCCTCGCCGAAAACAAAACAGAATAGTATTTACGGCTTTGTAATACGGCCCACAAAGCCTTTTGAACCCGGCTTTTGCTTTTCCAAAATGCCGTTGAACTGTGATAAATTGACTTCAGCGATGTTGCTTCCCGCCTTTGTTGAATAAGGTTTTTTTGTCGCTTTCATATTCTACCATCATTTGGATCAACATGGTATTTACACAGCCATCAACTTTACAAGGAGCCGCAGATGGATGATTTTTATTACCAGCCCATGTTTCCCTTAGGTGCCGATGACACGAAGTATCGAAAACTATCGGAATCGTTGGTCGGTTCCGATAGTTTCAACGGGAAACCGGTTCTGACGGTAACTGCAGAAGCACTGTCCCTGCTTGCGGAAACCGCCTTCACCGATGTGGCCCACCTTTACCGGACAAGCCATCTGGCGCAGCTGGCCGCAATCCTTACGGATCCGGAAAGCTCCCAAAACGACCGCTACGTGGCCCTGGAAATGATCAAAAATGCGGTTATTTCCGCGGAGCTTGTGTTTCCCATGTGCCAGGATACCGGCACCGCGATCATCATGGGGAAAAAGGGGCAGCAGGTATGGACCGGCGGGGGGGATGAAGAAGCGCTGTCTTTTGGCGTATACAACGCATATCGGGAAAACAACCTGCGCTACTCCCAGCAGGCGCCTGTTTCCATGTATGATGAAAAAAATACCGGCTCCAACCTGCCCGCGCAGATCGAGCTGTATGCCACCGACGGGGATGCGTATTCGTTTCTGTTCATCGCCAAGGGGGGCGGCTCCGCCAACAAGACATATCTGTTTCAGCAGACCAAAACATTGCTGAACCCAAAAACGCTAATCACCTTTTTAACGGAAAAAATGAAATCTTTGGGCACGGCAGCCTGTCCGCCGTATCATCTGGCAGTGGTGGTGGGAGGGACATCCGCCGAGCTGAACCTGAAAACCGTCAAACTGGCATCCGCAGGATACCTGGATACGCTTCCAGGCAGCGGCAATGAACACGGCCGCGGATTCCGGGACAGGGACCTCGAAGGCAAGCTTCTGCAAACCGCCCGGCAATCCGGCATCGGCGCACAGTTCGGGGGGAAATATTTCTGTCATGACATCCGGGTCATCCGTCTGCCGCGTCACGGCGCTTCCTGCCCCGTAGGCATCGGGGTGAGCTGCAGCGCGGACAGGAACATCAAAGGGAAAATCACAGGGGAGGGCGTTTTTGTCGAAGCCCTGGATACCGACCCTGCCCGCTTTCTGCCGGATCCCCCGTTTATCGAAGCGGCGGCCGTATCCCTGGACCTGAACCGTCCCATGGATGATATCCGGGCCGAATTGAACCGCCATCCGGTGACAACGAGACTGCTTCTCAGTGGAAAGATCGTGGTGGCAAGGGATATCGCCCATGCCAGGATACTGGAGCAATTGGAAAAAAGCGGGAAGCTGCCATGGTATGTCAAAGAGCATATCATCTATTACGCCGGGCCGGCCAAGACGCCGGAAGGATATCCATCCGGCGCTTTCGGCCCCACCACGGCCGCCCGCATGGACCCGTATGTCCCGATTTTTCAAAAGCATGGCGGATCTCTGGTCACCCTGGCAAAGGGAAACCGCTCCCGCGATGTGACCAAAGCCTGCAAAACATACGGCGGCTTCTACCTCGGTTCCATCGGAGGGCCTGCCGCGCGCCTGGGAAAGGAATGCATAACAAATGTCGAAGTCATCGATTTTCCCGAACTGGGTATGGAATCGGTTTTCATGATCACGGTGAAGGATTTCCCCGCATTTGTTATCATCGATAACAAGGGGAATGACTTTTTTGAGACAATCCTGTAGCCGGTACGCACGCAAAAGCCCCCCGGAAAAAATTCCAGGGGGCTTGCCGAAAATACAATCATTGAGATGGGTTCTATTCGATTTTTTCAAAAACCGTTGAAGCAGATCCGCAGACCGGGCATTTGTCCGGTTTTTCATCGGCTACGGTGTAGCCGCAGACACCGCATACATAATAGCAGTCAACCGATTCCGGGGTGTCAATATTTTCCAGGGCCTTCTGGTAGAGGTTCGCATGAATTTCCTCCACTTCATTGGCATACGTGAAACTGCGCAGGGCATCTTTTTCCCCCTCGGCCTCGGCATCTTTGATCATCTCCGGATACATGGATTTAAATTCGTGGGTTTCTCCTGCAATGGCATCCTTGAGGTTGTTCGCTGTTTTACCGATCCCTCCGGCAACACGCAGATGGGCATGGGCATGCACCGTTTCGGCCGCTGCCGCTGCCCGGAAAAGCGTTGCAATCTCTTTGTGCCCTTCCTTGTCCGCCTGCTTGGCATAGGCAAGGTACTTGCGATTGGCCTGTGATTCTCCGGCAAAGGCATCACTCAAATGCTTACTTGTTTTTCCCATTACGGTTCCTCCTATTGTGAATTGAAATTGGCAAATACGTCCGGTTCAAAAAATGATCAAAACCGGAAAACCATAATGCTCTTATAAAAATCCCGTGGCAGATCATTGCTTGATATGGAAAGATCTTATTTCAGAAACAATAACAATAACCATGCCATTTTCAACTTTTTGCCATCTTTAAAAAGCCGGGCAAAACCAAAGGAACTGAATTTACAGTTTGAAATTAAAATGAACACAATAACGGGACGGACGCCCCACTGGCATTACAGTGAATCATGTTGTTTCAATATAAGACATACTTGTCTCGCATACGAATACCCGGAAACAGGACACCTTCCGTTTTTTTCAAAAGATGCCGAAGCGGCCTTGTTTGTTTACATCATGTTGTGCTAATAACGAGGTCTTGTTTAAAAGCAGCACCCCATATCCTTATTTGATCCACAAAGGAATTTTTCATGAACCCAGAAAAAACGTCTGTCAGTCCTTTAAAAAAAGTCGTTGTAGCGATATCTGCCGGCCATAGGCCCGCCGGCAGGGAGATTTTGAACGCAAATACCATTGAATTCATATTCGGACTCGGCAGGGAAGGCCTGACGCCTCTGGAAAGAAGCCTGGCGGGTAAAAAAGCAGGCGATTCCGTAACCATACAGATTGATCGGGCATCGGTTCCGGAATTTTTCGGCCACGTATTTATGTGCACGCAAATCCTGAGGAGCAGCCTGAGCAGTTTTTACATGAATTTCAAAATCTGCGGCGTTGAATCCGCATCCCCCCGTGAAGTGATCCAGGCCATGGCCCGGATCACTTCCTGCGGGGATGGTTGCTCCTGCGGATGCCAGTGCGATTAATCCTTAAAAACAAACTTTCCGCCGATAAAGCCGGCGACTCCGGTTGCACCGAACATGATCAGGTTTAAAAGAAGAAAACTGCCGCGTCTGGCTGCACCCGAGTAAATGACATCCGGGTTGATGAAAAACCAGATGACAATCAACAGGGACGATACAGCGACGGCGGCGGCAGCCGCAATCTTTGCCATGAACATAGTCGTTCTTGCCCCCTTGTATTTGCGCTGCCACTCATTATATCCGGTATACAGGACCACGGGCATGGAAAGAACCACCATAAAGGCAAAATAAAACGCCGCCCACGCAAGGGTTTCCGTGCCGAAGACAGCGCCGATGAACATGAACAAAACGACAATGGGCAACACCCCGTTGGGCACATGAACCGTCATGGGATGGACATGGTGAACAATAAGCTGTTCATCAACAAAATTCCTGATTCCGGAACTGCCGGCGGACGCCTTCGGAGCGGCGGATGAGGACGGCGGCGGGGTCCCGGGTTTCTGGTCGGCTTTCGCCTGCCCCGATCCATTTGCCTTTGAATTTTGCTTTTGCTTCTCTTCGTACGGCTTTGCTTCTTCCGGGCTTATTTCAACAAACTTGCTCTTATCCGCACCGCAAACCGGACATTTCTCCGGTGGGTTTTCCCCCGTATGGATATAATCGCAAACCGTACATCTCCACTTTTTCATCCTTTTTCTCCTTTTTCAGATCTTTCAGGCCGATTCATGTTGTTGCCGCTAACACGATAACGATACTATTAAATGTCATGGAAACAAAATACGTATATTTACGACCGGATGCAAATGGATTATTAACAACCCTGTAGCAATGCTTTTCCTTGACAGGTCATCGCCTATAAATAATATTATTCCTATATAGGAAAATAACCCTGGCTGCGTTTTCGCAAAAAACCTGCACTTTTTCGATTCACACAAATTGCGCGGGAGGAAAAATGGACGATAAAAAAGGATTTACGAAGAATAATACAATGGATGATTTTTTGAGACAAGAAGATATACAACGAGCAACCAGCGATGCAAGCTGGGCGCTGCAGGAACGCCTTTCCTTTACGCCGCCGCTCTGCGATGTATTCAAAGCGCCTTATTGCCGTCTTGAAGACGTGGACAGATATGCGTTCCATCTCCACCCGGAGGCAAAAAAGGAACTGCCGGATATTATAAATAATGTTGTCCATCGGGTTGCGAAAAATGAGAATCCCTCCGAGACCGACAAGGAGAGACACCGCAAACAGAGAAATGTCGGGATCGTTTTTTCAGGCGGACCCGCACCCGGCGGCCATAATGTCATTGCCGGCCTTTATGACGCCCTGGCAAGTGCAAACGAAAACAACCGGATTTTCGGCTTTCTCATGGGGCCTGACGGGATACTTGAAAAAAATTATATCGAAATCACCGGTGAAATTGTGAACGCGTACAGGAACCTGGGGGGGTTCGGCATGATTAAAACCGGCCGGACCAAGATCGACTCCGGCACAAAGATGAAAAAAGCCAGAAAGACATGCCTGGATCTCAAGCTTGAGGCCCTCGTGATCGTCGGCGGCGATGATTCAAACACCAACGCCGCCTTTCTTGCCCAGGAGCTCTACAATGATGGGATCCAGGTGATCGGCGTACCCAAGACCATCGACGGCGATATCCAGGTAAGAGACCTCAACGGCAATTCCATATGCGCGGTTTCTTTCGGTTTTCACACAGCGGCCCGGGCGTTCGCCCACAACATCAACAACCTGTGTTCGGACTGCAGTTCGGACGTCAAGTACTGGCACATATGCAAGGTCATGGGGCGCGTGGCCTCGCATCTTGCCCTTGAAGTGGGTCTCCAGGTACACCCGAACATCACCCTCATCGGGGAGGAGCTTGCAGACTACATCGATGAAGAGCGCATTGAAAACGCCAGGAAAGAAGGGAGCATGGACTATACGGCATACGGCATGACGCTGCGGCAGGTCTCCCGCCTCATATGCGACGGCATTGTCCGGAGGGCCGCTGTGGGCAAAAACTACGGGGTAATCGTCATCCCGGAAGGCCTTCTTGAGTTCATCAACGAAATCCAGGTGTTCATCATCAAGCTCAACACGATCATCGCTGATTACAACGCGACCCACGACACGGATTTTAACACCCATTTCCCCACCCTGAAGGACAAGCTGGAGTATCTCCGGCAAATGGCGCGCATGTCCCGCGAAAATAACACGTTTTTCATATGGAACACCCGCGATGATGACCTTTTCAACGTGTTGCCGCCGTTTTTCCAGGAAGGGCTCTTAACCGAGCGGGATGCCCACGGTAATTTCCAGTTTTCACAAATGGAGACCGACCGCGTTGTCATGGGACTTGTGGAGGACTACCTCAAAAGACTGATGGACCGGGGCGTCTACAAAAACGGGATAAAAGTGGAAAGCTACCGGCATACCATGGAAGAAGGCGGGTTGAATCCGGATTTTTACGGCAATGCACTGTTTAAAAATTACAATTCAAATGACGGTTTTCTGCTGGTAAAAGAATCCATCGTATCCATAAAAACCCTCAAGCAGACGCTTGTGAAGGCGGAAGTGATTTCCGCCAAAGACGACATTCCCGAGCCCGTGGAAACCATATACAAGCAATCCGTTCCGAAGTTCAAGACGCAATACCATTTTTACGGATATGACGGCAGGGGCAACGACCCCACGTGGTTTGACTGCACCTACACCTACAACCTTGGGATGACCGTATTTTCACTGATTGTCAACGGCGCCACCGGGCAAATGGCCGCTATCAACAACCTGGAAAAGGACTTCCAGGACTGGGAGCCTATCGGTATTCCCATCGGTTCCCTGATGCATCTGGAAGAGCGCAAAAGCAAGCTAACATTGGTCATGGAACGCGCCCTCGTAGACATCAATTCACCGGCATTCAAGGTGTTTGCCTCAAAGCGGGACACATGGCTCGCCGCCACCCCCGGGGATGACTGCTACCGCCGCCCCGGCCCGATCCGCTATTCCGGTGAGAGCGAGGACGCCCGGCCCATTACGCTTATTTTGAACGACATGGGAAACAGCTTTATCAAAAAGTCCTACGACAAGCTGTCGCAATGATGCCTGTGAGGCTTCCTCTGCGGCCGCAGCAAGCTTACAAGCGGACAGCGAAGCAAAGGCCGTCATAAATGCCGGAATGCATGGGAAGGTACGAGAAAAGCTGGACGCTTTGCCAGACGGCGGAAGTGAACATGGCCTGGTTGAAGGTTTCGGCGTCCTTGAACCCGGTATTATCGGCGATCAGCAGTCCGCCTGGCTGTACAATGGCCTCTAGATGTCCCAATGCGGCCAGGTAGTCTTTTTTTTCGATATCCATGAAAACAAAATCATACGGGCCGGTAAGCTCCGGCAGCATTTCAAAAACATCGGCCTCCAGTACGGAAACCGTTTCGGAAAGATTCGCCCGGGCAATGTTTTTCCAGGCTCTTTTTGCAAGGTTTCCATCGTATTCCAGTGTCAGAACGCGCCCCCCATTCGGCTCACACCCCCGCCCCAGGCAGATGGCGGAATATCCCGTGGCCGTTCCCAATTCCAGTATGTTCTGCGCCCTTGTCGCCCGTGACAGCACCAACAGCAGCCCTCCTACCACCGGGCCCACAATGGGGATTTCTTCTGCTTTG
Organism: Desulfobacteraceae bacterium; assembly: GCA_011389515.1. Classification (GTDB taxonomy): domain Bacteria; phylum Desulfobacterota; class Desulfobacteria; order Desulfobacterales; family Desulfosalsimonadaceae; genus B1SED10-16. The sequence continues at coordinate 16,043 of JAABUA010000024.1, read as the reverse complement.
GCTTCTGCTTCAAGAACCTGCAGCAGGGCATCGCGCTCGGGCACCAACTGGCGGAAATACGCTTCAGGATGATCAACAATATCGGCCATACACATTTCTCCCGCGCAATATATCTTCATTCCTCCGGAATACAGGGACCACGTCCCCATGATTCATGCAAATTCATCATAATGTACGGCACTGGCTCTTGTATCATTCCTTGGCGCTCATCATGAAAGAAGGTCCTTTTTTCTTCAAATCCGCTGCAGCCTTGATGCACCTCTTTATTTTTCCGGAAACTTCAGGACGATTTTTTCCTTCCCATCTTCCCTTTTCAACTTGGCCTCCAGTTCGATGCTGCTGTCGCGAACGCCGACGCTGAGCAAAATTTTGCCCTTATCGGCGTCAATATGCGTCATCTGGCGCAAATCTTCGAAGATCAGATCCACAACGTCGTCGCCGGGCGAAGGAAGGTCAAAATCCCTGAACTCGGCAATGAGCCGCTTGCTGCCGTCTTCGTTTTTTTCTATTTTTATTTTTTTCGCGTTTTCGTTGATGCCGTACAATATGGCCAGGGCCAGCCATTTAAGCGGCGCCTGCTCCTTGTCCGGTTCGTTTTTGACCGCACCAAGCTGGGTGAGGTAATCCGTACCGGCAAAGCAATCAATCTGTTCCTGCATTTTTTTTTGAAGATTTCCTTTATCCTGCATTGGCGGGCCTCCTTTTAAAGCGTTATTTGCCATAGCACCGGCAACCATGATGCCATTCGATTACACTAGTAAAGTAATCTCTTCGGCGATGCTGTCAAATACAGTCTTTTCCTTGGAACCATAAACGGATTTTCCGGAAAGAGGTAAAGCAATCGTGTTTTTTTACATAATTTTACAAAAACTTTACATTGACATTTACATTTCGATTTTTTATTCTTTTCTGTAAAAGCGTATCCGGGTTGAAAAAACGAACCAAGTAAGGAAAAAAGCGCCATGCAACTGCCCGTGCAGCCTCATCGAAAAATACAGGTAACCCATAAACAGCAGCGTATTTTAACGTATTTTCGGAAGCAGATTGCCGAAACCGGGATAAGCCCGTCGCTTCGCCGGGCTGCCGACGATCTGGAAATCAGTCATACCGCCGTGGCCCAGACCCTGAAAATCCTGGAGGAAAAGGGACTGGTGAGGCGAAAGGGGCGCTATGGCCGAAACATTTACCTGGTCAACCAGAACCGGCAGGCCGAGGGCGTTCACCGGTGGCGGGAAGTTCCGGTTATCGGGCGAATCACCGCGGGACTTCCCATGTACGCCCAGCAGGAATGGGAGGAAAGCGTTGTCGTAGACGGCGAGCTTTACCGGGGGGACAACCTGTTCGCCCTTTTCGTAAAAGGGAATTCCATGACCGGCGCCGGCATCCTCCACGGGGACCTGGCCATATGCGAACCGAGGCAGTATGCGCAACACGGAGAAATCGTGGTGGCGCTGATCCGAAACGAGGAGGCGACGGTGAAGCGCTTTTTCGCCCGGGCCGATCATATTGTGCTCAAGCCCGAAAATCCAGCTTACGAGGCTGTGCACTACCGCTTTGACGAAATTCTGGTCCAGGGGCGCGTAATCGGCATTCACCGCGGACCGGACGTCATGCAGGGGCTGCAGCCATGACGTTGCCGGAACCAATGCCGGACCGGGCCTGCCGCATACGGGTGGGCACAAGCGGCTATTCCTACACTGAATGGATGGAGGCCGGGTTTTACCCGCCGGGCACCCCGGGGGGGAAGATGCTGCCGTATTATGCAGGTATTTTTTCCGTCACCGAGCTCAATTACACCTGGTACCAGATCCCCAAGGCCGAATCCATTGCGCGGATGTGCGAGGCAGCCGGCCCTGAATTCATGTTTGCCGCCAAACTGACGCGTACCATGACCCATGAAATCGATCCGGACGGCTGGCCAGGCCAGGTGGGGCGCTTCCGCGACGGCATCGCGCCGCTTGTCCAGGAAAGACGCCTTGCCGCTATCCTGGTGCAACTACCCCCCTTTTTCGACCGCTGCGAAAAAAACCGGCGCTACCTGGCGGCATTGCTCGACCGGCTGCGGCCGCTTCCGGTTGCCGTGGAGTTTCGCCACAAATCCTGGGCCACGGAAAAGGTATATGAAGGGCTGGCCGCGCGCGGTGCTGCCCTGGCAGCAGTGGATGCACCGCAGCTGCCGGACCTGTTTCCGCCGACAGACGTGGTTACCAGCCCGGAGTTTTTCTATATCCGGTTTCATGGCAGAAATGCCGCGGGGTGGCGCTCCGGCAACATGCAAAACCAGTTTGACTATGACTACACGGAACCCGAGCTCAAACAATGGATCAAGGCCCGAATTCTGTCCATGTCCCTGCGGGCAAAAAGGGGTTTCATTTTTTTCAACAACCATGTCCGCGCCCAGGCGCCGGCAAACGCCCGCACCATGATCGACCTTCTTTGCAGTGCCGGGCTGGAGGTGGAAACGCCCGGCGGCGGACGGCATACGGGGTAAAGCGATGTTTGCCGTTGCAAAGCCGCTGCGTGCAAGAAGCGTGGTGCATTTGAATATCGCGGATTTTGCCGTGGCCGTGGAGCGCATGGTGGACCGAGGGCTTGAAGGGCGCCCGGTGATTATCGCCCAGGAACGTGCGGCGCGGGCCACAGTCCATGACATGAGCGAGGAAGCCTACCAGTGCGGCATACGAAAATCCATGCCCTTAAAGGATGCCCTGCGTTGCTGCCGGGATGCGGCGGTGCGCCCCCCGCACCCGGACCGTTACGAGCGGGCCATGCGGGATGTCTTCCGGGAAGTGGCCGGCTTCTCCCCCTTGACCGAACCGGGTGAAATCGACGGCCACTTTTTTATTGATGTAAGCGGCACCAGCCGCCTTTTCGGACCGTCCGTGGACGTTGCCTGGCGCATGTACCAGAAGATCAGAAAAAGCCTGGGGCTTGCCCCCATATGGTCGGTGGCCCCCAACAAGCTGGTGTCCAAGGTCGCCAGCCGCCTGGTCAAACCCGTGGGGGAGTATGTTGTAGGGGAAGGCGAGGAGAACGCGTTTCTTTCCCCTCTTTCTGTACACCTGCTCCCGGGAATGGAAGACCAAGACCTGCGGCAGTTGAACGATTTCAACATTTCCTCGGTCAAACAGGTGGCGGACCTGGATTTCGAACAGCTGGAAGTGGTTTTCGGAAAACGCGCCGGCTTTATATTTGATACGGTCCGCGGCATCGATGACACGCCGGTGGCGCCGGCCGGCCAACAGCCCGATAAAATCATTGCATCCCGGGTATTCGGGGAGGATACCGGGGAAGTGGAAACGATGGAAGGCGCAGTGTACCTCCTTGTCGAAAAAATCGGGGACAAGCTGCGCCGCCGCCGCAAAGCCGCAAAAAGCCTTTCCATCATGATCGATTACATTGACGGTCTTCGCTGTTTTCGCAACCTGTCCGTCTGTCCGCCTTCGGCCAACGACATCATTCTTTTTGAAAGCGCCCGGAGGCTTTTGTACATGGCATGGACCCGCCGGGTAAGAGTGCGCTGCATCCGGCTGACCTGCCGGAAACCGGTGCATCACCAGCCGCAGTTGACGCTTTTTGGCCGGGAGAAAAAAGAAGAGCGAAGCGATGCGGTTATTGCTGCCGTAGACGATATCCGGCGGCGGTTTGGCAGCGGTGCGGTTTGCATGGGGAGAAGCTTTGGAAAATAGCCGGCGAACGGCTCTCAGGGATCGGGAATCATCGGGCTGCGGTTGCCGCAGGGAACAAACGCCCTTATCTTGTCGTAAACAATGCCGGAGGAAGTACAAATAAAAGGCATCGGGATATAAACCCTTTATCGATGGAGGAACCCCATGGAAGCAATCACAGAGCTTGAAAAGGAACACCGGGGCATAGAAGTCATGCTTCGGATTATTGAAGCTGTGTCCACCAGACCTGCACACGGCCAGGAAATCAATTCGGAAGATTTCAATGCGATCCTTGAATTCTTATCTGTTTTTGTCGATCGGTGCCACCATGGCAAAGAGGAGGATTTTTTATTTCCCGCACTGGAATCTGCCGGAGTACAGCGGGATCAAGGACCCATCGGCGTTTTGCTCCAGGAACACGAACAGGGGCGGCAACTTGTTGCCGAACTCAGGAATGGAATAAAAAATTTACTGTCCGGGGATAAAAGCGCTGCCCAAAAAATTGAAAAAGCCGGCCGTGATTACGTTGCCTTGTTGACCAGCCACATCGACAAAGAAGAAAATGTGCTTTTCCCGATGGCGGCTTCCCTGCTCGGGCCGGACAAGCACGAAGAGCTGTTTGAAGCGTTCGAACAGCTTGAAAAAGAGCGTATCGGACCGGGAAAGCACGAGGCGTTTCACGAACTTTTACATCGATTGGAACAAACCTACGTAAGTTGAACCAACAGCCATGATTCCTTTAACCGTGCGTTCCGGATACTCGTTTTTATGGGGGGTTTCCGGCGTACAGGCGGTGTGCCGCCATGCGCGGGCCCTCGGCTACGATCGGCTGGCCATGACCGATACGGACAACCTTTGCGGGTTATGGCCGTTTCTGCATGCCTGTGAAAACGAGGGGATCCGCCCCATTATCGGTGCGGAAATCACCGATGGGAAAACCCCGGCGCGGGCGGTATGCCTGGCAAAAGACATTTCCGGATACGAAAATCTCTGCCGCCTGGTGACACGGCGCCACAGCGATGATGCATTTGATCTGGCATCCGGCATTCTTGATTTTTCCGGCGGACTGGCGGTGCTGACCACGAGCCCTACCCTTTTGTATGCCGGACATGATGCGGGCGCAGATATCGCGGCCGCCATGGAGCGGCATCCGCTCTCTATGGATCATGCCCTGCGCCGGGCGGCACGGCGCACAAGGACGCCGCTGGTAGCCACACCGGGAAGCTTTTTTAATCACCCGGCTGATTTTGCCATTCACCGGGTGCTTCGTGCCATTGACAAGGGCACAACGATATGGCGGATCCGGCCCGGCGACATGGCATCGCCGGATGCCCATCTCTGCTCCCCCGAACAATACCGGGCGCGTTTTGCCGTCTGCCCGGGGGCCGTTTCAAACACGCACGCCCTTGCCCAGCGCATTACCTTTACCCGCCCGGATTTTGGACGGGTCATGCCGCCGTGGGAGGCCGGCCCACCGGAACTGGCGGCCGCCCATTTGCGCAATGCGGCATACGAAGGCGCCCGCCGCCGCTACGGCGAGATTTCGGAAACCGTTGTGGAAAGGCTGGAACACGAACTGACCATTATCGCCCAAATGGGTTTCTGCGGGTATTTTCTGATCGTTGCCGATATTGTCCAACAGAGCCCGCGCACCTGCGGACGGGGCTCGGGCGCTGCCTCCCTGGTGGCCTATTGTCTCGGCATCACCAATGTCTGCCCGGTCAAGCACAACCTTTACTTCGAGCGTTTTTTAAACCCGGGGCGGAAAGACCCGCCGGATATTGATGTGGATTTCGCCTGGGATGAAAGAGATGGCGTAATCGCATCGGTTCTGGAAAAATACGCCGGGCGCGCGGCAATGGTCTCCAATCACGTCTGCTTTCAGCCCCGCATGGCCGTGCGCGAAACCGCCAGGGCATACGGACTGGCCGAGGGGGAGATCTCCCGCGTGACCAAACGACTGCCGGGGCATTGGAATACGGATGATACAGACGATGCCGGCGAGGATTTCCAAAAACAGGTTACCGCGCTCCCCCGGATGCGGGAAGTCGATTTTCCAAAGCCGTGGCCGGAAATCCTGTCTGTCGCCCGGAAAATTATCGGACTGCCGCGGTGCCTTTCGGTGCATCCCGGCGGAGTTGTGATCACACCGGGGCCCATAGACAGATTTGCTCCCGTGCAGCAGGCCCCCAAGGGGGTGCCGATTCTCCAATGGGAAAAAGACGCGATCGAAGACGCGGGCCTGGTAAAAATCGACCTGCTGGGCAACCGGAGCCTGGGGGTAATCCGGGATGCCGTAGCCAACATGGCAGCAAACGGCATCACAATCAATGAGTCCCGGTGGGTACCGGAAGACGATTATGCCACCCAGGACACACTTGCCAGAGGGGGCACCATGGGTTGCTTTTACATCGAAAGCCCGGCCATGCGCATGCTGCAGCAGAAAACCCGGGTGGGCGATTTCGAACACCTGGTCATCGCCTCCTCCATTATCCGCCCCGCTGCCAACGAGGTGATCCAGGACTACATCCACCGCCTGCACGGGGGGGAGTGGGAGGCGATCCACCCGATGGCAGACGGCGTGCTGGCAGAGACCTTCGGGCTGATGGTTTTCCAGGAGGACGTATCGAGGGTTGCCGTTGCGACTGCCGGCTTTTCCCACGCCGATGCCGACGGACTGCGAAAGGTGATGTCCAAAAAAGACCGCAGCCGCCACCTGGCCGACTATTGCGGCCGGTTTGCCGATGGCGCGCGGGCGCGCGGGATGGACGATGCTTCCATCGAAAAAATATGGAAAATGATCATGAGCTTTAACGGGTACTCCTTTTGCAAGCCCCACAGCGCGTCGTATGCCAAAATCTCGTTTGAAGCCGCGTACCTGAAAACCCATTTCCCGGCCGAGTTCATGGCTGCGGTCATCAGCAACCAGGGGGGATTTTATTCCACGTTTGCCTACGTGTCCGAGGCAAAACGCCTGGGCATTGACATTCTTCCGCCGGACGTCGAGGAAAGCGACGTGCACTGGAAAGGATGCGGCCGGACCATGCGCGTGGGTTTTTTGTCCATCAAGGCGTTGTCTGCCGCCACACAGCAGCGCATCGTTTGGGAACGCAAAAAATCATGTTTTGCGGGAATGTCCGATTTTTTATGCCGCGTCCGTCCTGATGAAGCCGAAGCCCGGGCATTGATCCACAGCGGGGCCACAGACCGCTTCTGCCCGGGCAAAAAGCACAGGGCGGCACTCTTGTGGCAGCATTCACAGTGGCGCAGCGCCCGCAGACATGCAATCGGCACCCTGCCCCTGTTTGCCCACAAACATCCCGCTCTGCCGAACCTGCCCGATGACAACCCGCCTGAAAGGCTGCAAAAGGAATTTGAGGTCCTCGGTTTTTTGTGCCAAAGCCATCCCATGGACCTGCTTGCCAAGACCCTGGATAACGAAAAATTCATCAAGGCGGCCAACATGCACCGGCATATCAATCGCCGGGTGCAGTTCGCCGGCTGGCTCATCACCGGAAAAACGGTTGCCAGCCGCAAAGGCGATCCCATGAAGTTCGTAACATTTGAAGACGAGACCGGCATCGTGGAAACCGTGTTTTTCCCGAAAGCCTACCACCGCTTCTGCCATCTTCTCGATTGCGGCCGGCCGTTTGCGATCGCCGGAAAAGTGGACCAAAACTGGGGGGCGGTATCCATTGCCGCAGATGCGGTGCAGCCGCTGCCGCACACATGGGAGACCCGAAAGGAGTAAACGCCCACACCCCATTCCTATTTTGCCACATGGTGCGCCGGCGATATTTTTTCAATTTATGGAGGGTGGTTGGCGGCTGCTTGATATCAATGCATTTTATGAATATCTTAAAGAAAAAAACACTTGTTGCAGAATCAAGGCCCACTTACTGAAACAAGAAGGGAAGCAACGCTTTATGAAAGAAAACAAAATACGGACAAACCATTTCGGAAAAACCGGGCAAATTGTCACCCGCGTGGGACTGGGCGGCGAAGGCGTTCTCAGAACCACGGGAAAACAAGAAGACGCCCATCGGGTAATCCAAAGCGCTGTTGCCCAAGGAATCACCTATTATGACAGCGCGCGCGTTTATTCGGACAGCGAGCTTTATTACGGCGGGATATGGAAACAGGATCCGGAAACAAGAAGGCGCATGTTTCAAACCAGCAAATCGGCCAGCAGGGACAAAAACGGCGCCCGAAAAGACCTCGAGGAAACCCTGCAGCGGCTGCAAGTCGATTATCTTGATCTCTGGCAGATCCATGACGTCCGGACCTTTCAGGAACTGTCCGTCATTTCCGGTCCGGGGGGCGCACTCGAAGCATTCATGGAGGCCAAAGAGGAAGGTAAAATACGGTTTATCGGGGTTACCGGGCACCATGATCCGGACGTTCTCGCCGAGGCGGTCAGAGATTTTCCCGTAGACGCCGTCATGATGCCGATCAATCCCGTTGAGGAGGTGATAGGCGGTTTTCTGACCAAAACGCTCCCCACAGCCCTGGAAAAGGGAATCGCCGTCATCGGCATGAAAATTTTCGGGGGCGGGCATTATATTGCGCCGCATCTCGGGCTGACCCCGCAATTGCTGCTTCGTTATGCCTTGGGTAAACCGATAACCGTTGCCATCGTTGGCTGTTCAGACACATCCGAGGTCGAAACCCTTGCTGCAGCCGGGCGCATTGAACAACCGCTTGACAAGGCAGAAATGCAAAAGCTTATTGCCCCCTTCAGGGAAGATGCCGGGCGGTTGGCGTTTTACCGGGGGGTTATGTAGCATCTGAAAAGCTCTCTTTACGGGGATATCATGGACTTGGGATCTTCCTGTGAGGCCGGGGCAGGCTTCCGGTTCTCGCAGCAAGATCATCTTACTGAAATTCCGGGAAGTTCTCCGGACGGTTGAGCGACCAGTCATAATCAAAATAACGAATCCGTGTGGCTGTATTTACCCGATCTATCACTGCATCGTCGGCATAAGCGCGGATAAAGTCTTTTATCGACACTTGCTCTGCCACGAAATCCGCTTCGTACCATTTAAACAGCTCTGTCACATAAAGGGTATTGCCTTCCATGCGCAGATGACGCGGGGTATTGAATGCCCGGCGCGTGTTTTCGGTCATCAAGGCATCGATGTTGTCTTCGGTATAGATATCGGCCCGCAGTGGCGGACAGCCCACAGCAGCGCAGTTGACGGTAAAGTGAACCCGTGCATCCTTCCAGCCTTTGGCCTGAAATTTATCCCCCAGCAGCATACCTTTTTCCATATCATCCAGGCTGTACGTTGTGTCACCAATCGTAAACCGTTTCCGCTCAAAGACGTTGCTGTGAAACGGGCTGTACCGGCCGCCGTAATCCCACACTGAGTCTACTATCCTGCCGCCGTCCCGTTCAGTCAGAATCTGATAGATCATAAAAAAGTTATAGGCGTTGTTCCAGAAGGCGATCGCTTTTTCCCGGTTGTCGAGAGCAGAAATATCAAAGCCGGCAAGATATTGAGACTGCATGTCCAAAATCCGCTGCGTGTCCGGGTCATCGAGCGCCGCACGGTAATCAAATGCAGACACCAGCCCGTCATTTTCAAGCGTTTTTTCAGTCAAATACCGATCCAGCAATGTTTCAAACGGCTGAAAGGCAGCCGCCACAGGGCCGCCGGATGCATTCGCACCCCAGACGTTGACGGCAAACGCAAAAAACAACCCTGCCAACCCGATATAAAGAAAAAAAATATGTATGACCACGCTTGCAGTCTGCTTTCCCCGGTATCTGCAATATTCCCTCATTTTCCCTTCTCCTCTGCGGCATTGCGGAAAGCTTTCGTTGTCATGGCGTGGTGCGCTGCTCCCAGCAGCGCCGCGTCCGGATGTACAATTACATAAACCGGTATTTTTTTCATCAGCGCCGACATCCTTCCCTTACGTATAAAAGAAGTCACAAAAACGCCGTTTTCCAAAGCCGGCAAAATGCGTGGCGGTATGCCGCCACCCAGATAAACACCGCCTGTAGCCATTGTCTTGAGTGCCATATTCCCGGCTTCGGCACCCAAAATGGAGACAAAGGCCGCAAGGGTTTTCCGGCAAAGGCTGCATGGCTGTTTACTGTCCAATGCGCTTCGGATAATATGCGGCACGGGATCTTCAGCGGCGGAAAGCCGTTCGGCGGAACAACAGGGATTGCCATCATGCCCGGCCTTTTGGAAATAGGCATGGATGTTTGCCATACCGATACCGGAGCAGACGCGTTCGTAGCTGACATGATCGAAGCGGGTGATAAGGGAATCCAGCAGATCGGCTTCCATCGGATTTGTCGGGGCAAAATCCGCATGGCCGCCCTCCGAAGGAAAAGCCCGATATACCGAGCCGTCCCAGACCAGGTAGGCCTCTCCAAGGCCTGTCCCCGGCGCGACGACTGCCATTGCGCCCCCCGGCGCCGGATCCCCCTTTTTGATCAGGTGCAGGTCATTTTCTTCCAGGAAAGGGACCGCATTTGCAAAAGCCGTTACATCGTTTAACAGGCAAACGGATTTGAAGTCGAGGCGTTGCGCAAGTATGGTTTCATCCATCACCCATGGCAGATTGGTAATTTCTGCCTGTCCATTGACAACCGGGCCGGCGACGCCAAAACCTGCCCGGTCAATCTGCATGGTATGGCGCGACATAAATTTTTTGACAATATCTTCAAGACCCGTATATTCCTTGCTCGGAAAATTTTCCTTTGCCAGTGGGCTGCGCAGCCCCTTCTGGGAGGAATAAAGCGCCAGGCCTGTCTTGGTCCCGCCGATATCGCCTGCCAAAACAATGATATCTTTTTCATTGCCATATACCATACGCCCTCCGACAGGCCCGGACCCTGGTTGCCCGCAGTACTTTCCCTCTGGCTGCCAACCGGAGGCAACCTGTCTGCAGGAATGTATACGGGCCCCAATCCCGTTATGCCCCCGCCATGATATCGGCAATATCGTGAAGCGCTTTTGTTACCGGGGAATCCTTGTAGCGTAACTGGAAGGCATCCCCGATATCCGCGGCCTTGACCATGTTGGGGTCGAAAGGAATGCGTCCCAGAAACCGCAAACCGAACTGTTTGGCTGTTTTTTCGCCGCCGCCGCTGCCGAAAATATCAACGGCTTCCCCACAGTGGGGGCATGCATATCCGCTCATGTTCTCAATGATGCCGAAAATTTCCAGATTGAGCTTTTTGCAGAAATTGATGGATTTGCGAACATCCGACAATGCCACTTCCTGGGGAGTGGTCACCACGATGGCTTTTGCGTCGATTACGGTCTGGGCCACACTCATGGGCTCATCCCCGGTACCGGGCGGAGAGTCGATAATCAGGTAATCCAGGTTCCCCCAGTTAACCTCGCTGATAAACTGCGTTATGGCCGCATGTTTCAGCGGTCCCCGCCATATTACCGCCGTATCGTTGTCCGGGAGAATCCCCTCGATTGAAATGGCGGACAGGTTGTCCGAGTAATGCAGGGGCTCAAGCTTGTCTCCTGCACTGCCGGCTTTTACACCTGACAGGCCGAGCATTCGGGGCACATCCGGGCCGTGTACATCCACATCCATGATGCCGACCTTGAATCCTTTTTCCGCAAGGGCCATGGCCAGGTTGACCGCCACGCTCGTCTTGCCGACGCCCCCCTTGCCGCTCATCACCAGGTACTTGTGCCGGATCCTGGCCAGTGCTTTTTTCACATTTTCATCATTATCATGGCCTGCATTCTGCGATCCCCCGCCGTCGCATCCGTGCTGCTGACATTCACCCATTTCTGCTCTCCTTGCCTGAAATATATGTTATTCATTCGTTATATGATTGCAAAGGCGGCGCTGATTCACCGCGGCCGCTCGTTTACCCGATCTGGTCCGGATCAATAATTTCGGGAATCACTCTTTCAAGATCTTTTTCCCCGCATTCGGGGCAGACATCGGGTCTGGGTGTTCCGCATTCCATCACCCAGTCATGCTTGCAGCACCCGCACGCAAAGCGCCTCTCGCCATCCACAAACTGGTAATTGCCCCCTTCGATGCGGATCGCTTTTCCATTAATCAATGCGTCGGCAACTGTTTTTCTGGCTTTTTCAATAATACGTCCGAACGTGGCGCGCGATACGCCCATTTCCTCGCCCGCTTCTTCGTGGGAATATCCTTCGTAATCAGCCAGGCGCAGGGCCTCGCATTCATCTATGGCAAGCCGGATCTCCGTAAGCTTGACCATAGGGATGCCCCTTGGCTTGAAATAACTGACGCCCGGACTGTGTGATACAAATCGTTTTTTATGTGGTCTTCCCATACACTCACCTTTTTTTGAGCAAATACTCAAAAGTTAATCAATTAGCCCCAACGGATTCAAGTGTCAAGACAATAAATTACCCCCCCTGCTTTTTCATCCGCACCCTCATGGATTCAGCATGTGCACCAAGCCCTTCTGTTTCGGCAATGCGCACGGCATCATCGGCTTCGGCATAAAACGCCTCCGGCGAATAATAGACCAGACTGGTGCGTTTCATAAAGCAATCAACGGAAAGGGCGGATGAAAATCTCGCCGTTCCTCCGGTCGGCAGCACATGATTGGGACCGGCAATATAGTCTCCCACAGGTTCCGGCGTATACGCCCCCACAAAAACGGCGCCGGCATTTTTGACTGCGCCGATCCAGTCAAAAGGCTCCTGAACCTGAAGTTCAAGATGTTCAGGGGCGATCCTGTTGGCGATTTCCATGGCCGATGCCAGGTCGGGCACCACCAGGATAGCGCCGAATTGTTCCAAAGAAGCCGCAGCGATATCTCTTCGCGGCAGCAGGGCAAGCTGCGAGCGCAATGCAGCCGCGGAAGCGCGGGCAACGTCAACGGATGGGGTAACCAGCACGGCCGATGCCAGGGGGTCATGCTCCGCCTGAGAAAGAAGATCCGCTGCAATGTACTCCGGATCGGCATGGCCGTCGGCGATCACCAGGATTTCACTGGGGCCTGCCACCCCGTCAATGCCCACCGTTCCGGCAACCAGCTTTTTTGCCAGGGTAACATAAATATTTCCCGGACCGACGATCACATCCACGGGGGCGATGGTTTCTGTCCCGTACGTTAGCGCAGCGATCGCCCAGGCACTGCCCACTTTATACACCCGGTCAACCCCGATCAAATCCGCCGCGACCAGAAGATGCGGGTTCACGCCGCCGTCCGCAGTGGGCGGCGTTACCATGACAACGCTTTTGACACCGGCTATTTTTGCAGGTATCCCCCCCATAAGCACGGAGGAGACAAGGGGAGTCGTCCCGCCCCTGGCGCCGGGGACATAAACACCCGCAGCGGAAACCGGGTTTACCATCTGCCCGAGGATTACGCCCTGCCGCGGGGTATCAAACCATGAGTTCTCGAGCTGACGCCTGTGAAACGATTCGATCTGCCGGGCCGCCCGGGCAATTGCCGAGACAAATGCATCATCGACCTTTTTTTTGGCCGCAGCGATCTCCTCGCGCGTTACCAGCATGTCCGCAATTTTCATTTCCGGTGCGTCAAACCGGTTGGTATATTCGATCAACGCTTCATCGCCACGGGTTTTTACGGCAGCCAGGATATTGTTTACCGAAGCAATATCCTCTTTTTTATATTCCACCCCCCGGTTGATGATGGCCGATATCCGGGCTTCCGCATCGGCCGAGGGGTAATTGATGATTCTCATGTCCCTTCTCCTGCCTGTTTCCGTTACAATTGCCACTTATTGACAATCTGAGTGCAAAACAATTACTGCAACTTGTTCTTTATGTAAAACCGGCCGTATTGTCAATGCCGATGTGGGCATATTCTCATTTCCGGTTGACTTTTTTTATATTTACTGATAGATTATTTAATTTCTTTTTACATCAGATATATAAATACCATAAACAATCCCCAAAAAACAGGAGGAATACACGTATGTCTGCAAATCGAATTTGCAACTTCAATGCCGGTCCGGCGGCCCTTCCGGAACCCGTGCTGAAAGAAATCCAGTCATCGTTTCTGGATTTTCAGGGCTGCTGCATGTCCATCGTGGAAATCAGCCACAGATCCGACCTTTTCGATCATGTCATCAATGATGCGGTCGCCCGCACCAGGCGGCTTTTACAAGTCGGCGATGAATATCACGTGCTGTTTCTCCAGGGAGGCGCCAGCCTGCAGTTCGCCATGGCGCCCATGAACTTTCTTGCAGAAGGTCGCTCTGCGGATTACGTCAATACCGGCACTTGGTCGACCAAAGCCATAAAAGAAGCAAAAATTCTAAACAAGACGCACAAGGTGGTGGCCTCTTCCGAAGACCGGAATTTCGCCTACATTCCCAAAAACATCTCCTTTACCAAGGATGCGACGTACGCACACATCACATCCAACAATACCATCAAGGGAACCCAGTGGGCCCAGTTTCCGGATACCGGCGGCGTACCCCTGGTGGCGGACATGTCGTCGGATTTCATGAGCCGGCCCATCGACATGAGCAAATTCGGCATGATATATGCCGGCGCCCAGAAAAATATCGGCCCCGCAGGCGTATGCATGGTCGTTATACGCGACGATATGCTGAAGCTCATCCCGGACGGCCTGCCGACCATGCTCGATTACAGGACGCATATTTCCAAAAACTCCATGTATAACACCCCCCCGTGTTTTGCCATCTACACCATACAGCTGGTGCTCAAGTGGCTCGAGGAAACCGTCGGAGGACTGGGCGAAATGGAAAAGCGCAACCGTAAAAAAGGGGATCTTCTTTACGGCTTCATGGATGAAACGAGCTTTTACAAGCCGACCGCGGACATGGACAGCCGCTCGCTCATGAACGTCACATTCCGACTGCCGTCCGAAGACCTGGAAAAGAAATTTGTGGCCGAAGCCACCCAAAACGGCCTCGGCGGGCTGAAAGGGCATCGTTCGGTGGGAGGATGCCGGGCCTCGATTTACAATGCCGCCACCTATGAAAACGTTGAAAAATTGGTTGATTTCATGAAAACGTTTGAAAAGAACAACGGATAGAAGCAGAAAGAAACTCGCGACAAAAAAAAGCTGCCGGATATTCCGGCAGCTTTTTTGTTTTATAAAGCGATCAATCGTTTTACACGAGCTCGAACACGGCTGCGGCACCCATGCCGCCGCCGATGCACATGGACTCGACGCCGTATTTCACGCCGCGCTCCTTCATTTCGTTCATAAGCTGCGCACAGAGTTTCGCACCCGTACAGCCCAGCGGGTGGCCAAGGGCGATGGCGCCGCCGTTGACATTGACGATCCGCTTGTCGGAATCGGATCCCCACAGGCTCTTGTCATCATAGAGTCCCAACTGCTGCATGGAGTAAATGGCCTGGGAGGCAAATGCCTCGTTAAGTTCAAACAGACCGATATCCTCCACCTTGAGCCCCGCCATTTTGAGCACCTTGGGAACCGCGTATGCAGGCCCGACACCCATTTCATCCGCCTTACAGCCGGCAACGGTGTAGGCGACCACTTTTGCGATGGGTGTGACGTTATACTTCTTTACCGCTTCTTCACTCATGATCAGGGTGGCTGCCGCGCCGTCGGTGGTCTGGGACGAGTTGCCCGCAGTTACCGATCCGGTTGCCGCAAAAACCGGGCGAAGCTTGGCTAGGCCCTCCATCGTGGTGGTCTCGCGGATACCGTCGTCAAAATCCTGTGTAAATGTTTCTTCGACCATATCCCCGTTCTTTTCAATAAAACGCTGCGCCGGCGTGGGGACGATTTCCTTGTAAAGCCCCTTTGCTTTTGCATTCGCCGCTTTCATGTGCGAATGGTAGGCAAATTCGTCCTGCATTTCACGGTTGACATTGTACCGGTTGGCCACGTTTTCCGCGGTAACGCCCATGGACATGTATACATCCGGATTTTCCCTGGCCATCTTCGGATGCGGGCGCGGCATGTTGCCGCCCATGGGAACGATGGACATGGACTCAATACCGCCTCCGATGGCGACATCGCACCAGCCGCTTTTGATCCGCATGGCCTGGAGCGCAATGGCTTCCAGCCCCGAGGAGCAGAAGCGGTTTACGGTAGCACCGCATGTTTCATCCGGAAAGCCGGCCATCTGGGCGAGAATCCGGCCGATGTTAAGCCCCTGCTGCGCTTCGGGAAACGAACACCCGATCATCAGGTCTTCCACATCCTTTTTCTCGATTTGCGGGGTCTTTTCCATAACGGCTTTCAAAACCGTATTCAACAGGTCTTCCGGTCTCGTCTGGGCGAATGCCCCTTTTCCCCTGCGACATCCGGGGGTGCGGAGCGATGTGACGATATAGGCTTCTTTCATCTTTTATATCCTCCTAAACAATACAGGTTATTTCATTCGGGCACTATTGAAGTATTTTACAGGAACAAGGGCTTCCCGGTGGTCA
>JAABUA010000023.1 GCA_011389515.1 Desulfobacteraceae bacterium | reverse complement strand
ACTTTCTGCCGTGCCATGGACGTCAGGACCATTACGTCCGGCGCCAGAGACAGGACCTCCTCTTTAGAGAACATCGGGTATCCCGTGTAAACGCCGGCTGCGTTTTTACCCCCCGCCCGTTCAATCAGTTCGTGGATAAACGTCCCTGAACCGGCGGATACGATGGGGGCGACGCCGATCTGAAAAAACACGGAGGGCTTTTCCGATATACCGGAAACCTTCTCTTCTATACGATTCAGACGCTGTTTCATATCTGAAATGAGCAGGTCCGCCTCCTTTTGTGCATTCAGCAAGTTTCCTATGTCATGAACCGAACGGATCACCGAATCGATTTCCATGGGGTATATGGCAAAAACCGGAATTCCCATGGCTTCAATCCGGCGAACCACCTGAATGGGATTTCCGTCCTTTATAGCGATGCACAAATCCGGCGCAAGGGAAACAATTTTTTCGATATCCAGTTGAACATAGGATCCCACCGAAGGCAACCGGGTGGCGGCCTCCGGATAATTGCTGAACCGGGTGACGCCTGCCAAAAGGTCTTCCCGATGCACCGCGAAAACGATTTCCGTGATGGATGGTGCAAGCGCAACCACCCGCTGGGGAGAAACCGGAACCCGAACCACCCTTCCGCTATGGTCCGTGACCTCCCTTGTTTCGGCCGATACAATGCCAACCTGGCCCGACAAGGCAGCAAGCATGGCAAAAATGGTTGCGATGATTTTGATTCGATTGGGTTTCCGTGCGTTTTTAAAATACATCCTGATTGCAACCCCTGATCTGTTTTCTTCATCTCCGGAGGGGCACCGCCGTCCGAATCCCGGTAAGAATACCACAGGCCCGCCGAAGTTCCATCACTTTTTTCTCAAAATTGTCTTTCTCAGAGCAGGCCAACCATACCCTCCGGGGCCTTTTTCCCGTCTTTTTGCCGGGAATTTCCGATCGAAGATACAACCGCTTGACCCTTTATCATTTTATTGATAGTTATCTATTGGCACACTCGGGAAAAAACCAGCTTTCGATGCTTTCCATGGCATTGTTTGAGAGAAAGCCGATTCTGCAAAGGGATATGGTTTTTTAACGCATTCATCTGATTGGAGAAAAATGTACCGGGAAAACTACATCAATTCACTTCGCACGGAAATGGTTGATCTGGTAAGGGTTTACCTCTCCCCTGTCGCCTTGAAGTACGGTTACAGCGATGTTCCCCTTGAAACCACTATCAAGTGGCGCCCGATGGTGCTGATTCTCGGAAACTATTCTTCCGGCAAGTCCACCCTGATCAATGAATTTCTGGGGGCGGACATACAAGCGGTCGGTCAGGCCCCCACAGATGATTCTTTTACCATCATTACCTTTGGCGAATCCGTTTCAACCGATACCCCCATAGACACCACGGAAGTCCGCGACGGCAAATTCCTGCTCAATGATCCTGAGTATCCTTTTGAAATTCTGAAAAAGCATGGTCACCGATTTGCATCCCATTTCAGGCTTAAAAAAGTCAATTCCCCTTTTCTGCGCAACCTTGCACTGATCGACACACCGGGAATGCTGG
This sequence comes from Desulfobacteraceae bacterium, assembly GCA_011389515.1. GTDB lineage: Bacteria > Desulfobacterota > Desulfobacteria > Desulfobacterales > Desulfosalsimonadaceae > B1SED10-16. The sequence continues at coordinate 43,463 of JAABUA010000023.1, read as the reverse complement.
ACAGCATCACGGAAAGAGACCGGGGGTACAATTACCAGGATGTCATTGGCGACCTTGCCCAGCTTGCAGACCTGGTGCTGGTTCTTTTTGACCCGCACAAGGCGGGCACTGTTCGTGAGGCACACACCAGCTTGCGGGAAACCATATCCGCCCGCACCTTCGAAGACAGGGTGCTTTTTGTTCTCAATCGAATAGATGAATGCGCCTCTCTGGCTGATCTTCTGCAGGTATACGGCACCCTGTGCTGGAATCTTTCCCAGATCACCGGCAGGAAGGATATCCCCACGATCAACCTGACATATTCGTCGCGTGCGGCCAACGCCGCCCAGGCGCGCGATCCGGAATCAACCAGTTTTCTTTACCATCTCCAGAACCAGCGAAAAATGGTGAAAAAGTCCGTTCTGGAGGCGCCCCAGCGAAGACTCGACAACCTCGCCACCTTCATTGAAACCCACTCGGAAAGGCTCGACCACTTCCTTGAAGCCCTGATCAATTACCGGGTGCGCCTCCGAAAATATCGCTTCCGCTTCTGGGTGGGCGGCACTGCGGCAGGAATCGTTCTGGGAGGCATCGCAGCGACCGTGGCTGTCCATACGGAAAGATTCGGGCAAATAATGGATGCGCCGGTTCTGGGGATCGGCATTACCGTGTTCCTTTTTGTATTGATTGCATGGAAGCTCCTGCCTGTTCGAATCATGGAACGGCTTTATCACAGGAAACAGATGAGACACATCGACCAGTTGATTCCCCTCGGCAGCCAGACCCGCAAAGACAGCTGGCAGGCGGTAAGGGGGCTGGTCGCCGAGTACCTTTCCAGAAAAAAAGGCGGATTTTCGCTGGCCGAGGTGAAAAACGAATACAAGTCCATCCACAAGGTCTATATTGAAGGAACAAGGGAAGTCAGGGTCGCGCTAAACGAGGTGTCGGATATAATGAAAAACGATCCGGAAGAAAAATATTCCTTCGATGATGAAAACGACTCATGTCAAACCGCGTCACCGCTATAACGCCGCAGAAAAAAAACACACAGCGCTTTAATGTCTTTATCAATGAAGCATATGCGTTTTCACTGCCCGCAAAACTGGCAATGACCATTGCCCCGGGAGACATTTTAAGTGCCGGGCGGGTGGATGCGCTTAAAAATGACGGTGAAATTGACCTCGCATTCGACAAGGCATTGTATTACCTGAAATTCAGACCGCGCAGCACGGCGGAAATCACCCGTTATCTTGCCGGCAAAAATTTTGAGGGGAAGACCATTGAGGCGGCAGTAAAACGCCTCGAACACTACGATTATATTGATGACGCCGCATTTGCAAGCTTCTGGGTAGAAAGCAGGAAAAAAAACAACCCCAAGGGTGTTTTCGCCCTGCAATACGAACTCCGGCAAAAGGGAATAGATTCGCAGATCATCGAAAAAGCGCTTGCACAATACGATGAGCGCGAGCCGGCATGGCAGGCCGTATCGGCAAAGCTTTCGGGCTGGTCGAAGCTCCCGGAATTCGAACGGAAGGTAAAAATATACAATTTCCTCAAGCAGAGAGGCTTTGCCATGGAAACATGCGAATTTGTGTTTGCGAAGGCCTCCGGAAAGTAATTATTTTCTTTTCCCGTTTCTTTTGAAAAGCTCTTCGGCTACCGCCACATAGTCCCGCGTCCCATTGCAGCTTTTGCTGTAAAACACAACGGGTTTTCCGGCATCCGAACTGGCCGCAATGGCGGTATTCACCCGTATGGGGGTTTGGAAAACATATCCGCTGTAGCGATCGTCCGACTGCAGTCTGTCCAGTATATCCCTGCCCACCCGTGTGCGACAATCGAAAAAAGTGGGAACAATACCGGCAACGGTAAGATCGGGGTTGATATCTTCTTTGACCGCTTCGATCGTATCAAATAGCGCTTCCAGGGCCCTGTATGCATACGGATGGGTCTGGCAGGGCACCAGAACTTCTTTTGCCATGGCAAATACATTTATGGTCAGAAGCGACAGGCTTGGCGGGGTGTCTACGATAACAAAATCATACTTGCCGGTTATTTCCGCCACGGCGTTTTTCAGTCGGTTTTCCCTGCCCTCCTTATCGACGAGTTCCACTTCCGCTCCCGAAAGATCGGGATGGGATGGGAGCAGGTGCAGGTTTTTCCAGGATGTCTCCACAATGGCATCCGACGAGCGGTGATCCTCCGGTTCACTGATCAGGTCGTATACGTTGACCATGTCTTCATGTATATCGACTCCCAGCCCGCTGGTCGCATTGTGCTGGGGATCCATATCCACGATCAGCACTTTTTTACCCATGGTCGCCATGGCCGCGCCAAGATTGACAACCATGGCGGTTTTCCCCACCCCACCCTTTTCGTTTGCCACCGCCATCAGCCTGGTCTTGTTTGCAGGCATCAGTCAACCTCCTTTTTGCTTTTCGGGTTTGGTTCCAGATTGTCAAAGATTGCTTTCGATTTTCGCCATCTCGCGCTTGACTTCAAAAAGCCTGGCCTGGATATTCTCTATGGCGTTTATTATTTTCAATTTGTTTTCCGGGTGCTCCTCCACCATACTTTTGAGTTCCATAAGATCGGTCTGATAGCCGGAAAACCGGTTGATCATCTGCAAAAGCATTTCTTCTGCAATGCTTTCTATTAATTTGTAAAAATACTGGAACTTGATATTCTCCTTGTAATTTTTAAAATAAAATACCAGAGAGGCTTCGGTTTCTTTCTTCATTCTCCGGACGCCGGCTTTCAATGCCGGCAAATCCCTGTTTTCATAACTTTTTGATCGTTTGAGCAGGTTTTTCACAGCATTGGTGAACCGGTAAAAACCAAGTTTCATAAACGCATCGGTCTTCAGCGTGCCGGTGTAATCAAGGGTCGCTGCAGCCGAGGGTATCGAAAGCCCCCGGTTCTTCTTAATGGTTGACAGATCGATGGACAGCCCGACTTCCTCCTCCGGTGTCTGATTTCTCCCTCCATCGTTATACGTGAAATCGCCCTTTCCGGCCTCCTGGATCATCTTTTGGTAAGGGGTTGAAAGAGATTCAAAATACCTGACGATTTCCCCCTCTTTGGTTTTTATGAAGCCGATCATAACCGGATTGACGTTTTCAGCCATGTAACGATCAAGATCCTGCTTGAATGCCTGGAATACGGAAAAAAGGGCGTCTGAAAAATCCCCCTTATCCAGCAGGGGTCTGAACTGTTCATAGGAAACGCGGTATCCCTGGATAAAATCGACAATGCCTGGCACCAGATTGCCATGGCGAATATCAAAAAATTTGTCCATCTCGGATTTTATCTCTTTTTGCAGCTGCGTGACGGCCCCGTCCATGGTCATTTGAATCATGGAGCGGACCTGTGCCGCCTCCTGCCGTACTTTTCCGATCTTATCAAGCAGTCCGGCAGCCCCTGCATTGTCCGCTGCAAGGACATCACGGCTGATGCCAAGCCATTTTCCCAAATCCGAAATCAGAAAATTCAGGCAATGTACCTGGCTTTTCAGCAGGATGGAAAAACGCTGCTCGGTGATCATGTTTCGGAAATCCCGCTGGAAGCGGCCCTCTTCCTCTCCGGAAAAGGAAACCAGCGTGCTTTCCGAGGCCCACTGTGCAAGGCGCATGCGGTCTTTTTCAGGCAAAGCGTCTTTTTGGACCGAAAAAAGGGAAAACAGCGAAGAAAACACATATATCGAAGGATCGTCAACGATCAGGCCCAGCTCTTCACGGACTTTGCCGGCAACCCGGTTGAGGTCCTCCACGGTCTCGTGTTCGTTAAAATCGGCATTGATAACGAACAACACATGATTCATGCCGGCCATGTTTTTGATCATGGTCAAAAATTTGATATCCGCCTGTCTCAGCCCGGTCCGGCTGCTGATGATGTAAACGACCAGGTCCGCGGTATGCAGATAGTCCTGTATCATGGCAAGATGGTGGGGATTGGGGGAATCACTGCCCTGGCAGTCTGCTATTTCGATATTCTTTTCAAGCGAGGCTGCCGGGATTTCAAGCTTCAGGTCCCTGAGGTAGGCGGAAAGGTATTCAGACCCCGAAAAATCCCTGTGAAGCGGGAACGTATCGTTTTCATAAAAAACAGCCCCGTTTTTATCCGGTATGATGTCTTTTATATCCGGATATCCTTTCAGGTAGGCGCCCAGCAGCACGTGATCCATATTCCGGGTGTCGTTGCTGAGCAGGTATTTTGACTCCAGGTTTTCCAGGGCATCTTGAAGCCAAATGCGATCCTCGCTGTCACGGATGTCAAAAGCCTCTTTGTTTTGGCGTACGCCAGCGGCAAAAAAAATACGCAGGGAATGCGCTATTTCTTCGTTGATTTCATCCCATGACTTAAAATATAAAACCGCTCTCAAGGTGTCGGCGGCACGAACCTTTGTCACAATGGAAGTAATGACACCTGCGCCTCTTTTCAGGTAATCGCCTGAAAGAAGACTGTTGATGAAGGTACTTTTTCCGGATTTGATCGTGCCTACGACCGCCATGCGCAAAAGATCGTCTTCCAGACGGCTTTTACAGGTTTTGGATGCCGCCATCCATTCGGAAATCATCCCACCCGACGTAGATGGAACCGCTTTCCCGGCAGCCTCAATCTGCCTGGTGAGCGCATCTATTATATCGAGCAGCTGTTCTTTTACAATCGTATCAGTCATAATTGTCCTAAAGTTGATCGAATCCATCGTCGTTTCTCAAGTATTCCTCAGAAGACAACATCCTGTGATTTGAGATGGGTTTCAAAAATATTTTTTATGGCACTAAGCGGCGCCGTTGTCAAAAGGAATCTCTTTTCCCCACCTTCTGGCCGCAAAACCGCCGGAAACAGAAAAGCACCTTGTGAAACAGCCGCAAGTTTTGTATGATTCCTTTAACAGGACAATACCATGGTAAAACCGGATATTACATCAAAAATGCGCAAGGATGCCGAATCCATTTTCTGTGCCGGAATCGATGCGGTTACAGGACGAAATTCGGTTTCTCACCACTGCCGGCTGGACGGAACCATTTTTCATGCTTCCGATCTTTCTTTTGATCTGAAACAGTTTCACCGGATTTACATTGCAGGTGCCGGAAAGGCAACGGCCCCCATGGCGGATGCAATGGAAACGATCCTCGGCGACCAGGTGGCCGGCGGTATCATATCCGTCAAATACGGCCACGGAAACCACCTGCGTAATACACGGATCATTGAAGCAGGCCATCCTGTTTTCGATCAAAACAGCGTGCGTGCGGCCGAAGCAATCATGTCGATGATAACATCGGCCGGCCCGGACGACCTTATCCTCTTCCTGCTTTCCGGGGGTGCATCCGCGCTTATGGCGAAGCCCTCGCCGCCCATAACGCCGGCTGAAAAACAGGAAGCCATACAACAGCTGCTCCTGTGCGGAGCAGATATCGACGCGATCAATACCATCCGAAAGCACATTTCCCTGGTAAAGGGGGGCAGGCTTGCCCATGCGTCTTATCCCGCAACGCTACTGACCCTGATTATCTCCGATGTCGTGGGCGACAAGCTCAATGTAATCGGATCAGGCCCCACGGTACCGGATACGGGCACCTATGCCGACTGCCTGGATATCGTAAAAAAATACCGACTTTCGGACAAACTGCCCGCAACTGTCATTTCCCATCTTGAAGATGGAGAAAAAGGCAGGCTGCCTGAAACACCGCGATCCGATGATCCCGCCTTTTCAAAATCACATGCCCGGATCATTGCCGCCAACACCACAGCCCTTGAAGCCGCGCGAACAAAAGCCGAATCTTTGGGTTACAATACCATCGTGTTGTCTTCCATGATTGAAGGAGATACCCGGGCTGCTGCCTGTCTCTTGTCATCGATCGCAAAAGAGGTAAAAAAATCCGGAAACCCGGTGCGCCCGCCCGCATGCATTCTTTCGGGAGGAGAAACGACCGTGATGGTAACGGGTACCGGCAAAGGGGGCAGGAATCAGGAATTCGCCCTGGCATCCGCCTTTGAAATCGCAGGCATTAAAAATACGGTTGTATTGTGCGGCGGCACGGATGGCACCGACGGCCCCACCGACGCGGCAGGGGGTATCGTGGACGGACAAACCATACACAATGCCGCAAAAAATGGCATTGATGGGAATGCTTTCCTGGAAAACAATGATTCCTATCATTTTCTGGGTCGGACCGGCGACCTGCTCGTCACCGGTCCGACCGGCACGAATGTCATGGATCTTCGCATTTTTCTCGTGACGTAACCTTTGATGGCGTCGTAAAAGTACCATCTACTGCGTTGTAACAATTTTTCATCCGCTCAACATACGACAAGTATGCCTTCGCGTATGAAAAATTGTTACGCCTTGTATATGGAACTTTTAACTTAGCCATCTGTTACGTATCTTATGACTTTTTACGGGTGCATCAACCTTTGTCACGCGGCTACAGGTCTTTCAGCATTTCCCGGGCCATGTTATGCCAATATATATGGGTCTCCAATTCGAGAACTTCTTCAAGCAGCTTTCGCGCCTCTGCATTGTGGCGGCTGCCCCACTTCCCTTTTAAAAGCTCCGCAAGATACATCCGGCATTCCACATTGTTTGTATAGTATTCGGTATTCTGGAATTCACGGTAAAAGGCTTCTGCCTTGTCAGTATCTCTGAACGGCCACGGCACAACCTGCCAGAAACGTCCGAGGGAAAGGATTGCAGCCCCATTTTCAAAATGCGGATCCAGCTCATAGGCTTTTTCAAAGCTCGATTGGGTTTTGTCCTTTAACCCTTCCCGAAGCGCAGTAATGATGCCGACACCATCCGAATACTTGCCGACATTGATGCCGTAGTACAAGTGCCCCCCCGGGTGCTCCGGGTTCATATCTATTGCTCTTTGAGCATAACTCATGCCTTCTTTTCCGTACGCAACGGCTATCTCTTCATACCCCTGCGTTCCCTCCATCATATACCACTGTGCATATTCCCTAAGCGCCCGGGCAAGTTTCCAGTGGGCTTCAAAATGATTCGGGTCTTTTGATATGACTTCCTTGTATAGATCAATTGCCGCTGTATAATTTTCCAGCCCTTCTTCCAGAAACACTTCGTCGGCTTGCCGGATCATCCTCTCTTGCTCCGAAATCTCCCCGAAAGCCACGCCGACCGATATTGCCAGAAATGCAGCAAGCACTACAAACAGACAAATACACTTTTTCATTTGCCTCTCCTTAGGTGAAGAACTACGTTCTTGCCAGATAAAACAGGTAATATGACAACGAATGGATCGGTGCGTATTATATATAATAGGAACAGCGTTTATCAATTAAAAATATGTTTTAGTATTAAAAAAAGTTTCCGGCTACTGTTCTTCTTTCCCGTCTGCGGGCATCGCTTCCCCATCTCGCTCATTCTTATCCTGCACAACCTCTTCGGATGCATCAGACTCGGAGGAAATGTGCACCTTTGGTTCTTCTACGGGGACTTCCATGGCCGGAACGCTGTCGGCATCGCTTTTTTGCGCCAGGTACATGGGGGGCGCCGTGCCGTCCTTGTCCACGCCGAACCAGATCGTTCGATGTGGAAACGGTATCTCAATGCCTCGCTCATCAAACACGCGCTTCATATTCTCCAGAAATACCCGGCGGACAGCAAACTGCCGCATCGGCCTGGTTTTGATCCTTACCCGGATTTCAACGGCCGAGTCCCCTAAGTTGTTCATTCCAAACACTTCCAGGTCGCCGATAATATCCTGCCCACAAAAATCATCCCGGCGAAGCGAGACAGCGACGTCCTGAAGCGCTTGTACAACGTCTCCGTATCTTTCCCTGTAGGCGACCCCGGCATCAATAAGGGCATATCCGTAATCGCGGTTGTAATTGGTCACCGTGGTCACCTCACCAAAAGGAACCACGTGAACGGTCCCTGCCAGGTCTCTTAATGTAACGGTCCGCACGGTCAGGCGCTCCACCGTACCGCTCTGCCCCCCGGCTTCCACCCAATCCCCGACGGAAATAGCGTCTTCCAGTAAAATGAATGCGCCTGTGATAACGTCACGCACCAGCGTTTGCGCGCCGAACCCGACAGCCAGGCCGATAACACCCGCACCGGCAAGAAGAGGGCCAATGTTGATACCGATTTGAGACAATACCAGCATGGAAGCGATCAATACCAAGGTTATCCGAACCACGTTTTTTAAAAGCGGCAAGAGCGTCAACTTCCGGGTGCTTCCCCCTTCCACCGCCTCCCTTACCAGGGAACGCTCGATCATGGCACTGATAAGCTCCCACAGAAGAAAAGAAGCGGCGATAATGAGAAAAAGCGTTGCCAGCTCGCCGATAATAAGCCCCCCAGTGGGGGAAAACAGCCAGCCGAGTGTGCCCATTCCCCATGCTTCCAGAATTGAAAAAAAAGCGACGGCATATACGACGCCTTTAAGCGTATTTCGTAAAAACGGCTTGTACCGGTTTGCCCGGGTTTCAAGGCCGGGATACTCACGTTTCAGTTCCTCACGGATAGTAAAGAGACGATCCACCTCATGATGCACCAGGCGAAGGATCAAACCGGCCAGGATGACAACGACCAGGGTCATTGCAAGCCCTGAGAGGAGAAACATCATCCCGCCTTCCACTTCAAAAACCCAGATCGAAAACGTGCCGACAATGATGACGATTACCGGAACATGCCACACGTCTGCAAAACGGCGCCTGAAAACCCCAATGTTCCGTTTTGCGCCCAGGAATCCCGGTATTTCAGCATCAAAACGATCCTCCCCGGCATCCACTGCTTCTCCGGACACGGCGGGATCCCGGCGCAGCCATCCGGCAATGTCATTTTTGTTCTGCATCACCAGAATGACCAGCATGGCGGTGACGGCCAACCCCAGAAACTTCATCAAAAAACTGTAAATGCCTTCGGGTATTCCCATCAACAGGACGGCCTCGAGTATGAAATAACCGTATACGCCGGACATAACCAGCCTTCGTATCCAAATATAGAGATAATGGATTGATTCTTCGCCCATCCGCAGCAGGCGAAGCGCCGGCACATCCGGAACCAGAACCAGGCGGGAGAAGGAAAGAATCACCCGGCTAAGTACAGCGGCATTAACCAGGGAAAGCGTAATCAACCGCGTCTCATGCCGCGGATCCATCAGCGGCAGAACCGCATATGCAGCGCCTGCGAATACGACGACGGGGATGATGTCAAGAACGGTGCGCACTATCATGAACATCCCCCGCAATAAAAGCGTATCGGTATCACGAACCGCTGCCCGTCGGCGCAAACGGGCCAGCAGACGGCCGGCCAGCCAGCCGGCAAAGATTCCGGCAACGATCGCCAGAAACACCTTTCCCGCCATCTCTCCCCATACAGCGAGGACTTCAGGATCCCGGACCTTGACAAGCAGGTCCCTGGAGAGTTCCGGCACCCCAAGGAGCCCCTGCCCTGCGTCGGAAAACCACTCTGTAATATTTTCCATGCGGTCGGACACGGCGGTGAGAAGACGGCCACCGGCGCCTCCGGACTCACCATGCACTTCACTTCCCTGACCTGCCGATTCCTGCGCATTTACAGCCGCAGGTGCTGGAAAAACAGCAAGCATGAATAGAAAAACCGGAACCATCTTCAGGTAAAACAACAAACGGAAAGTCATGGAGATCTCCCTGAAATTACTTTTTGATTCAAATATACAAATGTCATTGGGCAACCGTATATTATGCAACCGTATTTGGAAGCATTTTTCACTTCTTTTACAATTAGCAGACTTTAGATTAAAGACTTTATTGTATTTATTAATAAATGGATATGTCAAGGATGAGAACCCATCTCAAAATTATCTTTCGGCCCAATATCTTTGTTGGCATCTTATTTCAAATCCTCGAAATACCTTAGTATGTCTGCGGTTTGAAACAAGATACCGCCGCGATCTTGAACCGAAATCCAGATTTTGAGATGAGTTCGAGTGTTTGGCGAACAGCGTGCCGCAGTTCGTCTTTCCGGAAATACCAACTGTCGAAAAGTCCGTCTTTATGCGACTTTTCTTGACTTCGCCATTTTATTGTCTTATGAAATAACTATATATATCAAAATAAAATATCGGATTCTTATGGCAAAATGCCAAGTTACTGTAACATAATCAAAAATCATTTATGCGGGCGGACATTCACAAACAGGAGGATCGTGAAATGAAAAAAACATGGGGGTATCTGGGGGCATGTTTTCTGGTGATGGTCCTTGCATCATCGGCATTTGCCGGGGGCGTTGTCAACAAAACCAACTGGAGCGCGGAATACATCCGGACCATGAACCGAAACGCGGCCACGGATTATGCAGATATCGTTTTCTACAACCCTGCCGGAACCGTCCATATGGACGAAGGCGGCTTTGTCAACCTTTCCGTCCATTATTTTCCAAAACTATACGAGCATACAATTAAAACCGGTCCTTTTGCAGGCAAATACGAAAGTGATGAACCCTCTATGGTCCCAGGGCTTTTTGCACTTTACAATGCAAGTCGATGGTCACTCTTTTTCGGCGTCAGCAATACAGTGGGGGGCGGCAAAGTCATTTATGACGACGGTTCTTTGAGGACAGTACTCATCGGCGCACAGGCACTACCCGGCTTACCGCCGGCAGCCGGTTATAATAGGATTTTATCCCAAAAAATCGAGGCTGAAGCGATGGGCCCTGGATATATGATCGGCGGGGCTATAAAGGCCACCGACAACCTTTCACTTTCCATGGGGATACGTTACATTGACGTCTCGCAGGATGCTAAAGGAAGTGTTACCTTTGGTTCAGATGTACAAGGGGTTCCCGACTATACCGCGAAGATCGACTATGAATGGGATGCTCAAGGCGTGGGGGCGATCCTCGGTATTAATTACACCCTATCCCAAGACACAACGCTTGCTGCCAGGTATGAAACCCGAACCGCACTTCGATATAATTATACCATAAATAGCAATGAACCCGTAGGTTTAATGGCCCTATCAAGCCTTGGAGTCACGGACGGTATGACAAGACGACAGGACCACCCCGCCACTTTAGGTTTGGGGGTTTCTCACCAGTTCTTGCCGAAGCTTCGGGCAGAGTCTAACTTGACGTATTATTTTAACAATGATGCGGACTGGGATGGAGATCAGAAAAAAGTTAATAATGGTTTTGACGCTGGATTGGCAATGGAATATGCCTTTACCCCTGAATTCATAGGCAGCATAGGTTATATGTACACTAAAATCGGGCTCAAGAGCAGATACGCCAAGGATTTCAGTGTCAACCTGCCGGAAAATCCCAACCTGGATGCTCACTCCATAGGCCTTGGCGGAGCCTATGCATTAAGACCAAACCTGGATCTCAATTTCGGCATTGGGGGCGTTTTCTACGTGGATGACGACATCACATCACCCGTAGGCGATGTCGATTACGAAAAAACCATTTATTTCGGCGCGTTTGGGGTACAGTACAAATTCATGTAAGCTGATTGAGGACAATCAAAACCGTTACACAGAAAGACCGGGTCCAGGCCCGGTCTTTCTGTTTTGGTGCGGGTTATCCCCCGTACAGCTCCCTGGCGACCCATGGAAGACCTGTTTCATCCAGCCTGGACCGGGATGGCATTCCGGTTTCCCAATCCCACTGACATACCTCATAGAATTCTTTGAGCATCCGGTCCATGTCCGGCTCCATGCCGGCAGTAGCGCCTTCCTGCAAGGGACGCCGCGCGATTGCCGGCAGCTTGTCATGTGCGCGGGTAACGCCAAGGATATTATTGATCGCCCGCTTGATATTCAGTGAACGCTCACCGAATACAAGAAGGTCCATGGGATGGGTATTTCTGCCTGTAATGGAAAACAGGGCCTTTGCAATCATTGCAGCGGGCAGGGGCGAAAACTGGCACAGGGGTAAACTGTTGTAGAGTTCGCAAAACCATAAAATCTTTGCCGACATCGCGCCTTTTTGGGCGGGGTCGTTCTTATCGGAAAACGTGATGCCCACATCAAGGCCGACCTCGGTTCCCGGCGCATCCAGGCTGTAGAAACTCCCCTTTAAATGACAGGCGCCCCTCGGCCCCACGGCATATGTGAGTGCGGCCCCCTGGTAGGCCCTGGGGTCGTGCATGGGGATTTCAAGCCCCTTGACATGTGCGGCCTCTTCGGGGTCTACCCCCAGTTCCTCTGCCATTTTCTTGACGCCCCGGCCGAGAAGTTTGCCGATCCCCTCCTGCCGAATCATCAAATCGGCAAGGGTCAACACCACACCGCTGTCCCCCCACGGAATTTCCATGCCGGCCATCTCTTCGGTCAGGATGCCTTTTTCAAACAGGTACATGGCAAAAGCAATGGCCACGCCGGTGGAAATGGTATCCATGCCGTGGCGGTTGCACAGATGATTTGCCCGCACCACCGAATCGATGTCAAAATTCATGCACAAAGGGCCGAATGCCGCGACTGTCTCGTATTCCGGGCCGTCCACCTGCCGGATATCGTCGCTGAAATTTTTGATGACCCTTCCGCATCCAATGGGGCAGCCCGTGCATGCAAAATTGTTCATTGTGTACCGGGTTCGAAAGGCCGGACCATGCAGTTTGGCGGCCGGGAAAACGCTTTTGGTGAAGTATTTTGCCGGCGTGTCGCCTAAGCGCATTGCCAGATCCAGATAAAAATTGGTCCCATAGAGCCGGTAGGCGTTGGTGTTGCCATTGCTGTTGATGCAGTCGCGCGCTTCGGTGATAATTGATTTCAATTGCTCCGGGTTTGCGATCGGGGCTTTTTGATTCCCTGAGACCGCCAAGGCCTTCAGATTTTTCGACCCCATCAACGCGCCCATGCCGCACCGGCCTGCAGCCCGCCCCTCATCGTTCATAATGGTGGCGAAGGGAATCCGGTTTTCACCGGCAGCACCGATGCACGCCACAGAGACCCTGGCGTCGGTTTCCTTTTTTATGATCGTCTGGGTTTCATAAATGTCTTTCCCCCAAAGATGCGATGCCTCTTTGATTTCAATGTTTCCTTCATTGACAAGGACATACACCGGCCCGTCCGAACACCCGGTGATCATGATGCCGTCAAAGCCGGTCGCCTTGAGCCGAACCGGGAACTTCCCGCCGGTGGTCGCCTCCCCCCAAAGGCCGGTAGCCGGGGAAATACCGCACACCGAAGCCCGGCTGACCATGGGCACATTGGACCCCGTGAACGGACCCGCGGCGAAAACCAGCGGGTTTTCAGGGGACAAGGGGTCGAATCCGGACGTGACAACGGGAAAAATAAGCCTGGCCGCCAGCGTGGACCCGCCGATAAAACGGTTCAGGTCCTCTTCACTGATGGGTATTTCTTCGGTCTGCCGGTTTGTCAGGTCGATCTTCAGATATTTTCCAAAACAGCCTTTCATAAACGCCTACCTCCATATATCCGAATTCATGTCCAGCAACCTTCCTTCGTGTGCGGCCAAAAAAACATCCTTGAGCTGCGCCCGGGTCAGGTCATACCACGCAAAGTAAAATGCCGGATCCGTCGGCGCCTGCCCCAGTATGAAATCGAGATTCTTTTCCAGGTCGGCAAGGGGCACATCGGCATCCTTCAGCCCGATGGGAACGTTTACCGCTTTCATCAGCGCGCGGATCTTTTCGATCAGGTTCAAGAGGCTCTTTTCGCTGCTCCCCGGGTCACGGACGCCCAGTATATCGCAGAGTTTCAGATGTCGGTCGGTCACTCTCGAATAGACTTGGAGCTCATAGGGGATGAACAAGAGTACCATCATACCGTGATGGATGTGAAACAATCCGCCGATGGTATGGCCCAACGCGTGCGAAATGCCGGAACCACCGTTTGTCAGCGGGATGCCGGCCATCATGGCTGCCTGCTGCATTTTCATCCGGGCCATAATGTCGTTTCCATCCGCGTATGCGCGGGGCAGCCACTCAAAAATGATCTCGATGGACTTGAGCGCGATGGCCTGGTTGATCTCGTCGGATTTCGGGGCCATGAACCCGTCAATGGCGTGGGCAAGGGCATCTCCGCCGGTGCCGGCCGTGAGTTCCGGCGGCATGCCGGCCGTAAGCGTCGGGTCGAGAATCGCATAATCCGGAACGAATTCCGGGAGCGCCCCCCCGATAGGGAGCTTGACCCCATCCGGAAAAGAGATGACCGCAACTCCCGATACTTCTGAACCTGTCCCGCTGGTGGTGGGGATGGCCACAAACCTGGCCTTGCGGCGCAGGTTCAGGGGGACCAGGGGGCTCAGGGTTTCAATGTTTACGCCGGGATGTTCGTAGAGAAGCCAGGCCGCCTTGGCGGTGTCCATGGCCGACCCGCCTCCCAGCGCAAAGATCAGGTCCGGCTCGTACCGGCGAATCTGCGCGGCACAATCCTTCACGGTTTCAATAGGCGCGTCGGGTTGTGCCTTGGCCCACATGTCAAACCGGAAGCCATGACGCTTTTCATAAGGGCTTTTGATTTTGGCGGCAAACCGCTGGGCATATTCATCCGTGACGATAAACGCCTTTTTGGACCGGCTCTCCCTTGCGATCAAATCCACGGCATCCGGCAGCAGCTGCGATTTGTCGAGAAAAAGGTTAAACCCGGAAAACACCTTTGGAACAAAAAACGGCTTTGCCACGTCCCGTATGTATTCCGCCTGCACCATGGGACCGCCGTATGTTTTCAACAAATATTCATGCGTCCAGTATGACATGTCGCCTCCGCAATCGATTCATTTATTGGACTGCTTTCATTATTGATGGCGTCGTTAAAAGTACCATCTACTGCGTTGTAACAATTTTTCATCCGCTCAACATACTACTTGTATGCCTTCGCGTATGAAAAATTGCTACGCCTTGTATATGGAACTTTTAACTTAGCCATCTGTTACATATCTTGTGACTTTTTACGAGTTCATCATTATTGACGACTTTGAAAAAAGTCCAAGATCAAGGCTTGCGCAATTTTTTGAAGAACTGAGCGTACTTAGCCGTACGTGAGATTCTTCGGAAATTGCGCGTAACGCAGATATTGGGCTTTTTGCGAAGTCGTCATCATTATTGCATCACGAAATTGATCGCTGCACCAAACCACGTAAACGCGTGCAGTTTTCCTTCAATGGCCACCTTGTGATTCTGAATCGCTTCGGTAATCCCGGTTTCCCCTTTTTTCATGGAAACAAACGCGGTTGCAGCGTCGTTCCAGATCATGGCCGCATCAAAGTGGTCAAGGTTTTTGTCCGCACGAAACTTTCCATTTTCAAAGACAAACCGCTTCCCTTTTTTTCCGTCCCTGGTCTTGATGACGATTTTACATTCATGCCCCATCAGAAATTTCTTGAAATTCCGATCGGTGTTTGCGGCCTTTTGAAATTTTGACGACACAATGGCAAGAAGCAGCAGAAATCTCATGATACACTCCTATTTCGATTATCGAACATGCGCCCTATTTGAAACGGTCGAGAAACCGGACCAGGTTTACACGGACACCTCCGTGTTTCTGAAAAGCATACTGTTTCCGTTTGTTTTTCAGCTTTCCGCCGCAATTTTGTCCCGGATGTAATCCGCCATCATTTCGGTTTCCGCAGACGGGTTCACCTGCTCCCAGTCAATGCGTTCCGGGCGCCCGCCTTTCCGGTTCATGGCATTTATAATAGAAGGGTGCGCATAGATATTTCCGGCGATGAACATGGGAATTTTAGGCGTTTGAAAAAATCCGCCGTCCCGCCATGTGTACCAGACAAACCCCCGGTTAATGGGGGAACGCATTCGCGTCAGCCGGCCGGTGACGCCCGAATCGAAAAACCCTGTTTCATGCTCCCGGTTATACAGGAGCCACGAATACGAAAGCATCTCGTGAGCGACAAGATCTTCGGAGGCAATGACAAGGCCGCTGGCCGGAGCGGTAACATGGCCGTTGTCCGGACCGAAGGTGGCAAGGACCTTTCTCCCGGACGATACGGAAAGGCGCAGTTTTGATGCGATTTCCGGTACGTGGTTGATCTCTTCATACATTGCGTAGAAATTGTCTCCCCCACGGTGAAACGCTTTTCTGCTGTCTTCCCGCAAAAAACCCACGCCGATTTTCATGCCGGAGGTAATATCCCCCATGATATGCGAACTCACACGTGCCAGATAAATGATATGGTCCGATTCCTTTACAACTGCTGATATCCACAGGGGTTCCCGCCAGTGATGGGGTTCTTTGGGATAGAGGGGGATGTAGGCATCATAGCCCGCTTCCTCGAAAAATACCGGTTCTGCGCCGTTTTGTACAATCGCATCCATTAGCCCGGCCTTTTTACAGCACTCCCGGGAAGACCCTTTTTGGCTGTCTCGTGTCCAGTGAACGCTTTCCATGCCGCTGGAATCGCCCGCCATGATCCGTCCAGCCCCCTTTTCCTGCAGAAGGCGTATTAAAAAAGCCAATGCCCAAGGATCGCTCGTAGCCGGGAACGGGTTGGAAGAGTTCATCGATAGTTTAATAAATACGCTATCCCCGCTGGACAACCAGGAAAAATCCGTGGAAGCCTCCATGGTTTTTTTGAACACTCCATAGGCGTTTCCATGCTCCCCTTTTGGAATCCATGCGCTCGCCACATGAGGCGTCCAGGCGTCATCGACCGGCATGACCGCGAGCTCGGCCTCCATTTTTTTCATGCTGTTGGCACAGGCGGGAAGAAAAACAGCTCCGGCCAGAACTCCTGAAAATTTCAAAAAATCCCTTCTTGAAAACCCGTTATCGGTCATGGCGCTGTCCTTGTTCAATTACAATGTAGTATGTCTGGATTGCGATTTCGATTGTCTAACGAAGATATTGGGGCAAAAGCTTTTTTTTAGATAGCTTGTACTCATTTGACGAAATATAATCTATCCTATTTCCGTTTGGCCTCCAAGAAATAAATTCCTGGAAATAAATTCCTGGACTTTATCACAAAAGCCATTTTTTCTCTATTTTGGCGCTGCCAGCAGGCAGGGAGAAGAGCATGCCGTCCTCCCCGATGGTGATCGGTCCGGAAAAGAACTTTCTGGCATTCCCCAGGAAAACCGGCTTGAGGCTCGATACCGGAAGCGGGGGCAGAATATGGGTCAACAGCAGATGCCTCGTATCCGCTTCGCTGGCGATCCGGGCCGCATCCTCCGGAGAGGTGTGATACAGCAGTATGTCCTCAAAAATACGGGCATTGTTGGGGCGTCCGTTTTTTCTGGCCACCTCCGCAAGAACCCCGGCCATGGAGGGCTGAAGCGCTTCCATAACCAGTATTTCGGCGCCCCATGCCTGGCGGGAAAGCGGTTCCACGGGCACGGTATCCCCGCTGACGACCACGGAACGCCCCTTGTAATCGAAGCGATACCCCACCGCCGGATGTACCGGTTCATGATCGACGACAAAAGCCGTCACCGTGAGTCCGTCCTCATCGATGATGACCTTTTCCGTTTGCCCGGAAGCAAAAAGAAACTCCCTGGCCACACCGCCGGCGCCGGCAGGGGGCACCACTTCAGGGCCATGATGCGACACCCGGTATTCGGCGTCAAGGGAATAGGCCAGGTGAAACCCACTGACAACGGTTTCCACGCCGGTGGGCCCGTAAATATCCAGCGGACGCTCCATTGCACCGCCGGCCCATCGTTTCAGCAGGAGTTCCCCCAAATCTCCGATATGATCGGAGTGAAAATGGGTCAACAGTATCGCCGTGATATTTTCAGGCTTAAACCGCATGACCTCCAGCTTCCTTACACTGCTCGGTCCGGCGTCGATAATGTAAAGGTTCCTGCCGGCGATGATCGCGGTGCAGGGGGAGGCCCGCCGGGGATCGGTCAGGGGCGCCCCGGAACCGATAAGGGCCACGTGGAGCCCGTCTGGCAGATCATCGATGACATTGGACGTCATGAAATCATTGGCAATAAAACGTGCCAGGGTCAGTCCGATTTGCTTCTGGGAGAAAACCAGGCCGGCAAGGATCACGGCGACTGCCGCCACAACGGCCAGGACCCTGGCGTTGATCATTTCCCCCGGGCGGAAGTCGTTTTGCCCGGGTTCGTATTTTCGCACCAACACCGCGATTGCGGCTGTCAAAACGATGACGAAAACGACCTCAAGCATAATGGATTGTGCGCCTGCCGCAGAATAGCCGTCCAGGCCCAGGCTGACCATTCGCCCGACAATAATAAAAAGCAGAAAAACAACAGGAACGACAAGCCAGCGGGCTTTACCGGCGGTTGCCCCCAGAAAGCAGAAGAAGCTCATTCCCAGGAAAAGGCCGCCAAAATCACCCCGGATAGCGTTCAGCCCCTGGGCATGTGCCGGCTGGACAAAAAACGCCGTTGCCAGTATATCGGGAAAAGCCATGAATCCCAGGCCGATGTTCAGAAACAAAAGGCCAATCACCCCTGCCAGAATGCGAAAAATCATTGTTTGTACCCCCTTGCCGCAAGCATCATCTGGTTGGCCACAAATACCCCGGCGTTCTGGTTCTGACCGGTCACCAGGCGGCCGTCCACCACGGTATGGTTGGCAAACAGGTCCCGGAAGGCGGTCTTGTTTTCAAACAACGCACCTGCCGCGCGCAATTCTCGCTCCGGATGCTGGGGAGTCATGGTAATTCCCAGTTCTTTTACCTGCTTGTCCGTTACTGCGGTTATGCGGCGCCCCTTCACCAGCGGGTCGCCGTTTTCATCTTTCGCCAAAAGAAGACCTAAGGGGCCGTGGCAGACCCCGCCGACCACCTTTCCGGCGGCATAGGCCTGGCTGATTTTCTTTCCGAGCGCCCCGGAGGTCCCCAAATCATATGCCGCTCCCCAGCCGCCGGCCATGTAAACAATATCATAGGATGACACATCGACGTCATCGATGCGCAGGGATCGGGCAGCCTTTTTTTGGAATTCCAGGTCCTTGAGATAGCGTTCGTCCGGCTCTGATTTCAAAAACCATTTGAACGACATGGGTTCGATGGGAATCTGCCCCCCCTTGATACTGGCCAGGTCGACGTCCATCCCCCCGTCCTTGAACACATAGTAGGGGGCGGTCATCTCGGATGCGAAAACGCCGGTTTTTTTTGAACCCTTATCCCCGAGCCGATCATGGCTGGTGGTGATAATGAGCGCCTTTTTCCCGGGGATGGAAGCCTTCTCCCCCTGGTACGACGGATGAAACCCCAGGGCCCGTAACATTGCCGGAAGTCCAAGCCACGCGAACAAACCCACTGCAACAACAATACCAATGGCGATCAGAACGATATTCATTTTTTCCTTCCTCCTGCTCTTTTCATTTTTTGCAAGTGCGCGGCATCCTCTTCAGGCGATATATTTTCGTTACTGTATGCGCAGTTCGGTGAGCATCCCGTTATGGGACGGATAGTACATGAGACCGTCAAAACCCGGCGTGATCGGCAATCCAAACCCCTGGGGAAGCACGGGGCTTTTTGCCAACGCCCTGCCCGTTGCCGCATCGCGCCAGATCACGCGAACGGTGGTGGGCGACGGGAGATTGGCGTCATCCAGGATTAAGGTGCGATTCTCCGGAGGGCCGGTGAGCGCGGCAAAACTCAGTGACCTCTGCTTTGCCATCCATGCCGTAGAGAATCCTCCCTCCGCGTCCAGGTCAATGGCGGCCAGTCTTCCCTTCAGAAAATCATAGGCGTATACCCGGTCGTTCTCCACATCCACCGCTGGCAGGCTCCATTGCAGCGAACCCGGCAGCCACCGCCTGTCGGCAAAAGGTTCAAAATGAAAGACCCTGGTGTCATCCGCCTGGGAAACCGCCGTCAGGGAGAGCGCTGCTGAAGACAGCTGAAAATTTGTTTGCACCACCACAAAATCGCCGAGAATAGCCGGTGCGGTACCCGGTTTCTGGCGGCCTGCGCAATACGGGACCGGGCCCCACTGCTCGTCTCTGGTTAACGTGTTGTTCCCGTAGATATACCGGAACAGATTTTTAACGCCGGATACATAAATATATTCGGTATCATGGAAAACGGTATTGCTGATTCGCCCCAGCACGGGCTCGTCTACCTCTGCCTGGGCCACGAGCGTCAAATCTTCCGGCTCCACAACGGCGATAATGGACGGGACCGCCTTGTCATGGTAAAACAGCAGCGCCTTGATGCTGTCGGCTGTTGCGCCTGCCTTTCTGGTCATTGACTTTGCGACCAGGTTGCCGTCGGAGAGGATGCTGAAGCCGTTATATACCGTATCACCCGGTTTTTGTCCTTGCGGCGTGGGCAGTTTCAATCGCTTTACAATAGCGCCGTCTGCGGGATCGATCTTTGCCATGTGATAGCCGTTGACAAGATAGACGTACCCATTGCCGTGAACGCCGATAACCCCTGGGTAATCCCAGTCACCATCCTGTTTCGCATCATGGATGCGGGTCTTCCACAATATCTCCAGGGTATGGGTGTCGATTTTTGCCGCATAGGGGCCGGTTGCACACAAGTCGCCATCATGTTCGCATGGCTCCGTCGCCATTGTGGCGCCGCCAAGTGCAAAAAGTTCCCCCCTGTTGCGGGTGACGACATTGTAGATGCCGGGAAGGCCCTTGATTGTCCTGGCATGAACGGAATATTGGCCAGCGCCTGCGATTTCATGGAGTGCGCATGTATGGGGAAAGGTATGGGTTCGCTCCGAAGAAAATGCTTCTCCGGGGGTCACTGTAAGATACCAGGGAGCCGCCGTTGGTTCCGGGGCAAGGGCCGCCGATCGGAAGCAGCGGTCGGAGCCGTGCGTTTCATGGAGAGTAAAATCCGTGTAAAACGTCCGGTTTGCATCCCAGATAAGAAAGATCGCAACGGGCAAAAAAACAAAAAATACAAGGACAAGCGCAGCAAAAGCCTTTTTGGATTTTTTCATTCCTGCCCTCAATCCGTGCATGATGATTCCCACTGCAGCCGCCTCAGCAGATTTCCTTTTTTCCCGGTGCTCGTTGAAAAATTGCCTTGGTCCCGCAGCGGTATCATCTTGTTTCCCCAAAGCCTTCAAATGCGGACATGACAGGTGACTCATCTATCTCCATGGCATGCCCCCCTGCTGGATAGTGATTGCGCATCTGAACTTTTAACGATCGTTAAAAACACTAATGAAACGATGATACGGTGTCAAGCGGTTTTTAACGACCGTTAAAATTTTATTGACAGCCGGGTACGCAAACATCATAATCGCCGCTATGAAAAAGGTGGAAAAAACAAAAATAACCGGAAAAAAGACGGCCGTAAAAAAAGCCGGCAGCTGCCGAAAAACGGAGACCCGGAAAGCCATTGTGGAAGCGGCAATAAAGGTGTTTTCCGATTATCCGTATGACTCCGCCAGCATCCGCATGATCGGAAAAGAAGCAGGCATTGAGCATCCATTGATTAATTATTACTTCCCGACCAAGGCGGCCCTTTTTGAGGAAGTCCTGGAAACCGTGACCGACGTGTATTACCAGGCAAACATTTCATGGTTTGAAGGGCTCGAGGCGCTGGACCCGGAGACGGGCCTTTCCCTTTACCTTGACCGTTTTTTCGATTTTGCCCTAAAACATCCAAAGCCGCTCCGGATCATCGCCCTCAACCTGGTTCAGGCCAAAGGGCAGGATATCATTCCCGGATATCTGCGCCTGCAGTCGCTTTTCACAAAAATGACGCGGACGTTCATGATAGCGACCCCATTGCAAGGGCCGCAAAACAGCATCGAGATGCTGACTACCAATTTCAATACGCTGGCGATCAACTACCTGGGGGCAGGCGCATACTATGCCAGCATCCTGGGGCTAGCACCCGACAGTCCCGAGTATCTGAAATGGGTTAAAAAATCGATGACATTTATGGTTTTGCCCCTATTAAAACAGCTTCTGGACGGCCGCGGGGATTTGTAGCTTTCCTTAACATGCAATACTTTCTATAACCTATCTCAAAATTGTTTTTCGGCCCAATCTTTTGTTGGATAATCGAAATCGAAACCGGTTTTTTTCAAATCTGCAGAACACGACATCTTCCTTTTCAAATGCGCCAACCACAACGCTTTTCGTGTCCAAGTGAGCTATTCTTTTCTTTCGATTGCGATATCGATTTCGATTTCGAAAAAATCAAATCCAAAACAAGCGGATGGAACGAAATACGAATGTTGAGATGGGTTCTATTTCGGCAGGGAAAAACAAAGGTTGCCGGTCTTTGGCGGGATACCAACGCAAACATTGCAACCGTCCTGGTAAAATATGGCATAAGTACACGAAGGGTCAGTCAATGACAGCCCAGGAAAATATTTTATCCCCGGTGATCATATCACAGGCCTTCGCCGTGGCCACAACATCCGTCTGGAAGACCTGCATGAGGACCATGTCAAGCCCGGCTGCTGCCATCATGGGAAGAAATGTCCGCTGTGCCAGGCGCTTTTTTTCCGCTGGAGCACGCCCGGTACTGAGGTTTGAAAGTCCGGCGATGCGGCGAAGCGCAACACCTGCAAGGTCATCGAGCCTGTAGAGAAAAGAAAGCAGCGCCCGGTTGTGGGCAGTGCCGTTGGCCCATATCAGCGGGGCGACGACGGGGTCGATGATGAGCCGATTGGGGCTGACCCCGGACTTTTGGGCCTGGTCGATCAGTTCGAGGGTGATTTTAAAAAACCCGTCTTCCTCCGTGGGAACACTGCTGTCCGGATACAGGACGTAACCGACAATATCGACGCCGAACTTCCCGGCAAGGGGAAGAATGTTTCTGCATTTTTGTGGTTCAAGGGAAAAACCGTTGATAATCACCCTGCTTGTTGCAGCACAGAGGCCGGCCTCGATGGCTTCGGCGCTCGTGGTATCTAAAAGCAGCGTTTTCGAAGTGACAGACTGCACCGTTTCAACCAGAAAAGTCATGATCTCCGCTGCATCCTTTTTCAGCGGACCGGGATTGATGTCTATTGCATCGGCGCCTGAAGCAACCACGGCCCGCACGAGATTCTTGACGGGTTCAGGGTTTCTCTCGTCCACAGCCGCTGAAATTTCCGGGTCGGTAATCTGGAGGTTGTCCGCGACGATAATCATTGCCTGGTAAATGTCCTGTTTAATGGGCATCCTGACATCAGAAAAAACACCCTTGGGGAAAAATCCGTATCAGGGCGGAATTCCAAATCTTCCAAAGACATGAAAAACAAAAAAATAACTGAATTTATATGAAAAAATTGGAGGCGGCAACCGGATTCGAACCGGTGAATATCGGCTTTGCAGGCCGTTGCCTTACCACTTGGCTATGCCGCCGGGGGGGAGAGAAAAAAAATGGAGCGGGAAACGAGATTCGAACTCGCGACTTCAACCTTGGCAAGGTTGCACTCTACCACTGAGTTATTCCCGCTCACTGAAAAAATTTATACCATACCTAAGGTCTTTTCCTTTTTTTGTCAATAAAAATCTGGACGGATCTGAAAAAGTCTTCAGGCATGTGGCGGCGCGAAATAGAGGCCGGATATACACAGCAGCGGCGCATGCCGACGGTGCAGAATACCCGGCTAAGTCCTTGCCGGCAAGCATCTTCAGTACTCGATATACCTCCGGAAACGCACGATATAATCCACTCCCGACCATACCGTGAAAACAAGCGCGATCCATAGCAACAGACTGCCTACCTGGTGAAAATCAATCCCGAAATATGTGAAGTGAATCAAAAGCGGTATAATTGCAGCGATCTGGAAACCAGTTTTGTATTTACCCAACATGGATGCGGATGTATCGTCCCCATGATCGCTGATGATGTTTCGAAAACCCGTAATGGCCAGCTCGCGGCCGATAATGACGCATACAATCCAGGCCGGAATCCGTTCCAGGGGAATCAGCATAATGAACGCCGTGGAAACGAGCATCTTGTCCGCAAGGGGGTCCAGAATCTTTCCAAGGTTGGACACAAGTCCGTATCTGCGGGCTATGTAGCCGTCCAGGTAATCGGTAATGGCCGCGACCGAAAATACGGCTGCGGCCAAAAGACCGGTTATGCGGCCGTCGAACAGAAGCAACGCAATAAGCAGGGGCACCGCCATTACCCTGAACATGGTCAAGGTGTTTGGGTGCATCAATATACTGGTGATCCTGCCTTTCATTCGCTGCTGTTCCGCCATTTATCTTCCTTTCAGGCCGTTGATTATTTTTTGCGCTTGTCCCAGTCCGCCAGAAATGCCTGAATACCCTTGTCTGTGAGGGGGTGCGCAGCCAGTTTGCGTATGACATCATAGGGAATCGTTGCAATATCGGCGCCAATCAGAGCGGATTCAAGCACATGAATCGGATTGCGGATGCTTGCGACGATGATTTCCGTTTGAAACCCGTAATTGTTGTAAATGGTTACGATCTGCTCAATAATTTCCATGCCGTCGGAGGCCAGATCGTCCAGGCGCCCCACAAACGGGCTTACATATGTTGCACCGGCTTTCGCGGCCATGAGCGCCTGAAGGGAAGAAAAAACCAGGGTAACATTGGTCGAGATCCCTTCGGCGGAAAGAACGCCCACGGCCTTCAGGCCGTCCACTGTCATGGGTATCTTTACAACAATGTTTTTATGAATCTTTGCAAGATCGCGGGCTTCGGCAATCATGCCTTCCGCATCCAGGCTCACGGCTTCAGCGCTTACGGGTCCGTCGACGATCTCGCAGATTTCCGCGATGACTTCTCTGAAATCCCGGCCCGATTTTGCAATCAACGTCGGGTTTGTCGTCACGCCGTCCACCATGCCCATTGCATGGGCATCCCTGATTTCATCCACGTTGGCCGTATCAATAAAAAACTTCATAAACAGGTCTCCTAGAATGTCTTATTTGTTTTTGCTGTAAAATTATTTCGTATCCATCGGTTCGCATCCGGATCCGTCCGGAGGCAGCCTTTCCAGTAACTTTCTTGCCGAAATCCCAAGGACGGGATGAACCAGTTCCGGTGCAATATCGCATAACGGCTCCAGGACGAAGCACCGCTGAGCAAGCCGGGGATGGGGAATGATAAGTCCCGGATCATCCATGATCATATCATCATAAAAAAGTATATCAAGGTCTAAAACTCTCGGGCCGAAGCGGATCCCGGTCTCCGGTCTTCCGTAGGCGCGCTGCGCAAGCTGCAGCGTTTCCAGGAGCGCCAGAGGGGAAAGGTTCGTTTCAACGGCAAAAACCGCGTTGACAAACCACGGCTGATCGATATACCCAACCGGTTCCGTGTAAAAATAGCGGGAATGGGCGACGATCCGGATACCGTTTCTTCCGTTCAGCCACGCTGCGGCGCTTTTACAGTTTTCCAGCCGTTCGCCGATGTTGGAACCGACAGATATATACGCAGTATTGGGCATTTCCGGCAATTTCAATATTTTATCACAATCCGCAGCGTCTCCGACTCCGGGCCCAACGCGCCCGACGTGCGGAAACTGCGGATGTTATAAAAACAGGCCGTATCCTTCGGCGGAGAATCATCAAAGCGCCATCTCTCAGGAATTTCAGCCCCCTGGCGAAAAGCCACTGCCCCTACCTGCCGAAAACGCCGCGGACAATTTTCACAATCCGCAAGCCGCATGCTGACATCCGCCCGGTACACATAAAACCCGGCAATGCTATCGGTATATTTCCTTGCCTCTTCGGAAAGCGACCAGAAAAGAGAGACATGACCGTTTACCTGCTCAGCGCGGACATCTCCTGCGACCGGAAGCTGCGGCGTATCCGGCGCTGCAGGAGAACCTTTCCGGCCGCAACCGGTCGAAAAAACAAGCAGCAGGGAAAGAATAACAATTCCGGCAAATCCCTTTATTGATTTTTGACTTTCCATATCCTTTTTCTAGAACCTATCTCAAAATTGTCTTTCGGCCCAATATCTTTGTTGCAATGCAAAAATCAAGACAAGCGCTTTCTGGCCCGGACAATGGCATCCCGTACGTTTTGCGTGGCCGTTCCACCATAGGTTTTCCGGCGGTCGATCATCTGCTTGACCGACAATGCCGGGTAGATATCGTCCTCAATCAAGCTGGAGAAAAATTTTAATTCCGACAGGTCCAGTTCATGAAGCTCCTTTTTTTCCCCCAGCGCAAACGCAACGGCCTTGCCTACGCATCCGTGCGCTTCGCGAAACGGCATCCCCTTTTCAACCAGGTAGTCGGCCATGTCCGTGGCATTTAAATAGCCCCGGCCGGATGCGCTTTCCGTGACATTGCGGTTTACCGTGATTTTCGGCAGCATGCGGACGTATATATCGAGACACGCCCGCAGCGTGTCAACCGCATCCATCAAAGGCCCTTTGTCCTCCTGCATATCCCTGTTATACGCCAGTGGAAGCGATTTCATGACGGTCAGCATGGCGGTGAGACTGCCGAACACCCGGCCCGTTTTTCCCCGGACAAGCTCCGGAATGTCCGGATTTTTTTTCTGCGGCATGATGCTTGAACCCGTACAGAACGCATCGGGCAAATCCACAAAGGAAAACTCCGTCGACGCCCACAGGACCAACTCCTCCGAAAATCTTGACAGGTGAACCATGCAGATGCTTGCACAGGAGAGCATTTCCATGATGAAATCCCTGTCGGATACCGCATCCATGGAGTTTTCCGAAACCGCCGAAAAACCTAACAACTCCGCCGTATAGGACCGGTCCAGGGGATAGGTGGTCCCGGCAAGCGCCGCACTGCCCAAAGGCATTACATCGACCCTTTCGACGCAGTTTTCAAAACGCGATTTGTCGCGTAAAAACATTTCAAAATAGGCCATCATGTGATGGGCGAACAACACGGGTTGCGCCCGCTGGAGATGGGTATATCCGGGCATTACCACATCGATGTTTTTTTCGGCCAGGTCTGTAAATGCATTGCACAGGTCCCGCAAATGCCCCGCAATTTTTCCCCCCTGGTCTTTTACATAAAGCCTTATATCCAGGGCAATCTGATCGTTTCGGCTCCTTGCGGTATGGAGTTTTCTGGACAGGCTGCCCACGTATGTAGATAGCCGGTCCTCGATATGCATGTGGATGTCTTCGAGACTATCTTTGTACTCGAATTTTTCCGTCTCGATTTCCTCGCGTATGGCTTCAAGGCCAAAGACCAGCTCATCCGCCTCCTTTGGCGTGATAATCTCTGCTCGCGCCAGCGTTCTGCAGTGGGCGATGCTGCCTTCTATATCATACTTGTAAAGATGCCGGTCGATATCGATCGACGAGGTAAAGGCTTCCACCACCCGGTCCGTCTCCTCGGAAAACCGCCCGTCCCATGGTTTTTGGCTCATTGTATCCATCCGTTTATTCACCGTTGTACATCCCTGGCCGTCTGATCGTTGAGCTTCCCCCCTGCCGACCACCGTCCACCGCCCACCGTTTTACCGCCCACCGTCCACCGTCTACCCTGCGGTCTTTTCCATCAGCTTCCGTATGCGAAGCCGCAGCGCGTGTAAACGGATAAACCCTTCTGCGTCCTTCTGCTGGAATACCGTATCCCCTTCGAATGTTGCAAAGGCTTCGCTGTAAAGGGATGTTTCCGAACGGCGGCCGATGACACGGCAACTGCCCCGGTAGAGTTCCAGGCGAACGGTACCGCTTACATTTTTCTGCGTCTGATCGATCATGGTCTGCATCAATTCACGCTCGGGAGAAAACCAGAAACCGTTGTAGATCAATTCCGCATACCGGGGCATGAAGGAATCCCTGAGATGCATGACCTCGCGGTCCATGGTGATCGATTCCATGTTCATGTGCGCAATCCGGAGGATAGTCCCTCCGGGTGTTTCATACACACCTCTGGATTTCATTCCGACAAAACGGTTTTCAACGATGTCGCAGCGCCCTATGCCGTGCTTCCCTCCCAGGCGGTTCAGTTCGAACAAAAACCGGGCCGGGCTGAGCGTTTCCCCGTTTATGGCCACGGGGTCACCATCTTCAAAATCAATATCGATAACCTCGGGGACATCCGGGGCATTTTTGGGGGATACCGACAGGGTAAACATGTCTTCCGGCGGCGGATTCCACGGATCCTCGAGAACCCCGCCTTCATAGCTGATATGGAGAAGGTTCCGGTCCGTGCTGTAGGGCTTTTCCCGGGTGGACGTGACAGGAATCCCATGTTTTTCGGCAAAGGCCATGAGCGAGGTCCTGGAATTGAGATCCCATTCGCGCCATGGGGAAATCACCTTGATATGGGGATCAATGGCATAATAAGAAAGCTCGAACCGCACCTGGTCGTTTCCCTTGCCCGTTGCCCCGTGGCTGACCGCATCGGCTCCTTCTTTGCGTGCGATCTCCATCTGCCGCTTTGCAATGAGCGGGCGTGCCAGGGACGTTCCAAGCAGGTACTGCCCCTCATAGATCACATTGGCACGAAACGCCGGGAACACGTAGTTTGAAACAAAATCTTCCTTTAAATCGTCAATATATACCTTGCTCGCACCGGTTTTTATTGCTTTTTCCTCGATATCGGCCAATTCCTCTTCCTGTCCAATATCCGCGGAAAAAGCGATTACCTCGCAGTGATATTTCTCTGTGAGCCATTTCAGAATGACCGATGTATCCAACCCCCCGGAATATGCAAGAACCACCTTTTTAACATCTGTACCCAAGTGCCGCTCCTTTTCAAATAAGATGAACTCGTAAAAGTCTGATTTCAGATGGCGCCATTACCCCTTTATGAGGATCTCCAAAATGGCCTTGTGCATGTGCAGCTTGTTTTCCGTCTGGTCCCATACGACAGACCGGCTGCCGTCCAGAACATCACCTGTAATCTCCTCCCCGCGGTGTGCGGGAAGGCAATGCATGACAATGACATCCCTTGCCGCATGGGCAAGCAGTTCCCGGTTCACCTGGTACGGTGCAAACTTCTGCCGTCGTTTTTCCGACTCCGCCTCCTGCCCCATGCTGGCCCACACGTCTGTATTTATCACGTCCGCACCCGAAACAGCTGCAACCGGATCGTGGGTGACGATAACCCTGTCGCCTGCAATTTCCTTTGCCGCGGACAGAATATCCGGATCCGGCATATATTCTTCCGGACAGGCCAGGGTGAGCGTAAAATCAAGTTTTGCAGCGGCATTGATCCATGAATGCGCCATATTGTTGCCGTCGCCCACCCATGCGATGTTGATGCCGGAAAGCGCTTCCTTGTATTCGATAACCGTAAAAAGGTCGCTTAATACCTGGCAGGGATGATACCTGTCCGTTAACGCATTGATGATAGGGATCGAGGCAATCCTTGCGAACTCTTCCTGCATGGCATGTGAGTACGTTCTGAGCACAAGCGCGTCAAGGTAGCGTTCAAGCACCCGGGCGGTATCCGCTATGGGCTCGCTTCTTGACAATTGTGTGTCCCCCGCACTTATGAACAGCGGGATTCCGCCCAGCTGGGCCGTGGCCGCTTCAAAAGAAATCCGGGTTCGCGTTGACGGTTTTTCAAAAATAAGCCCGACGGTTTTTCCCGCCAGGGATTTCTCGCATATCCCTTTTTTATGCCTGTTTTTAAGTTCTCCAGCCCTTTCAAACAACAATGAAAATTCTGATATATCAAGAGACGAAAGGGTCAGTATATCCTTTTTCAAAATAACCTCCAACAACACCCCAAGGGTTGAATCATTTGTTTTGTTCAGCAAAAATATCATCGAGGCAATCAATCAGTCCGTCCACCTGATCCCTTGTTATCACGAGGGGCGGAATGAAGCGGAGGATATTTTCCTGCGTGCAGTTAATCAGATATCCCTTTTCCATGCACTTCTCAACGATGGGCGTTCCCGGGATTTTCAGCCGCATTCCCAGCATCAGCCCGATTCCCCGGACATCTTCTATGATATCATGTCTGTCCTTGAGCCATGTCAGGCGGGTTTTGAAGTACTCCCCTGTCTTGCAGGACTTTTCGAGAATATGGTCTCTTTCCATCTGCCGGAGCACTTCCAGGGCTGCCGCCGTAATCACGGGCGTTCCCCCGAAGGTAGATGCATGGGAGCCCGGCGTAAATGCCAGACATTTCTCTTCATTTGCCAGCATGGCCCCTATGGGCAACCCGTTTCCCAGCGCCTTGGCCAGCGTCATGATATCCGGGGTAACGCCGTAATGCTCATAGCAGAAAAGCTTTCCGGTCCTGCCGATACCGGTCTGGATTTCATCGAAAATCAGAATCGTTCCGGTTTCGTCGCACAACCGGCGTGCGGCTTCGATATATTCCCGGGTAGCGCACAATACGCCCCCCTCCCCCTGCACCAGTTCGAGCAGCACGGCACAGGTCTTTTCAGATACCCGGGCTCTTAGCGCATCGATGTCGTTAAACGGCACGAAATCGAACCCTTCGAGTATCGGCTCAAAGCCTTCCCTTACTTTTTTCTGCCCGGTAGCCGACAACGTGGCATAGGTCCTACCATGAAACGACTGTTCCATGGCCACGATGCGCCACCGGTCAAAATTCCCCTTGTCAAAAAAGTTTTTCCGGGCCAGTTTGATGGCAGCCTCGTTGGCTTCCGCGCCGCTGTTGCAGAAAAAAACCCGGTCGGCAAAACTGTGGTCCACCAGCCAAGAGGCCAGTTCCACCTGTGGTGTCGTATAAAACAGGTTGGAAACATGAAACAGTTTCTGCGCCTGTGCTGCAAGTGCTGCAGCCACCTTCTCGTTGGCGTGCCCCAGGTTGCAAACTGCGATGCCTGCCACGAAGTCAACGTACTCCCGTCCCGCAGCATCTGTAAGAACCGCGCCGTGGCCGCTTTCAAAAACGATCGGAAACCGTTTATAGGTGTTGGCCAGAACACGGTTTGCTGTTTCAATGGTGCTGTTCTCGTCCATTTTTCCTTATCCTGTCACCTGTGTACCCACGCCCTTGTCCGTGAACAACTCAAGGAGTACGGCATGCCGGCGTGTACCGTTGATAATCTGAACTTTTTCCACACCGTTTTTCAATGACTCCAGGGCGTATTCTATCTTGGGAATCATTCCACCGGATATGGTGCCATCGGCGATCATTTTGCGGATCGACTGCGCGTTGACCGATGTCACAAGGCTGCCTGCGGAATCCATTATTCCATCCACATCCGTAAGATATATCAGTCGACTGGCCGACAATGCCCCGGCCACTTTGCCGGCGACCAGATCGGCGTTGATGTTGTAGGTTTCCCCCTCGCTCCCGGCGCCCACCGGGGCGATCACCGGAATAAACCCCTGGCTGGAAAGCGTTTGAATCAGCTCCGCATTGACCGAGGTAACCGTACCGACGAGTCCCGGATCCAGTATCTCCGGGGGCTTGGTTTCATCGGGCTGGTAGGTGATCTGGAGCTTTTTGGCCCGCAACAGGTTTCCGTCTTTGCCCGTAAGCCCAACGGACTTGCCGCCGTGCCGATTGATCTGGGCAACGATCGACTTGTTGACCTTGCCCCCCAGCACCATTTCCACCACGTCCATGGTCTGTTCATCGGTGAACCGCATCCCCCGTACAAATCGCTGGCTTATCCCCATCCGGTCGAGCACTTCATTGATCTGCGGCCCGCCGCCGTGAACCACCACAGGGTTCATGCCGATAAATTTCATGAGGGTGATATCCCTTGCAAAGTCTTCTTTCAGCTGCTCGTCCACCATGGCATGGCCGCCGTATTTCACCACGATGGTCGCCCCGTAAAAAAAACGGATATAGGGCAGGGATTCGATGAGTATGTCTGCAACATTGGGCTTCATTTCAGTACCCTTCACTTCTGTCGGGGTTTATCCCCATAGTATAGCGCCGTTACAGGATATACCTGCTCAGATCCTGGTCCTCCATCACATCCCGCAACTTTTCATCCACAAAGGCCAGGTCGATGGCAATTTCTTTTCCGCTCATGTCCGGGGCATCAAAAAGGATATCTTCGAGCAGATGCTCCATCAATGTATGAAGGCGTCTGGCGCCGATATTTTCGGTCTGGTTGTTTATCTCTTCGGCAACCCTCGCGATCTCTGCAACCGCTTCATCCGTAAACGAGGTCATCACGTTTTCCGTCCGGAGCAGGGCGATATACTGAAGCAGAAGGGCGTTTTTCGGCTCGGTCAGGATGCGGACGAAATCGTCTTTTCCCAGCGAATGGAGCTCAACCCGAATCGGGAACCGACCCTGAAGTTCGGGTATGAGGTCCGAAGGCTTGCTGGTATGAAACGCGCCGGAAGCAATGAAAAGAATGTGATCTGTTTTTACCGGGCCGTGCTTGGTGTTGACCGAACTGCCTTCCACGATGGGAAGCAGGTCCCGTTGAACGCCCTCCCTGGAAACATCCGGGCCGTGCCCCCCTTCTTTGCCGGTCACTTTATCGATTTCGTCGAGAAAAATAATTCCGGACTGCTCCACTTTTTCGATGGATTCACGGGTCACCTTTTCCATGTCCACCAGGGACTGGGCTTCTTCCTGGGCAAGAAGCTGCAACGCATCTGCGACCGTAACGCGTCGTTTACGGGGGGCCCCCCTGGGTAACATGCTGCCCAGCATGTCCTTGAAGTTGATCCCCATTTCCTCCATACCGGTATTGGAAAATATTTCGAGCATGGGCATTGACCGGTCATGGGTTTCCAGGTCCACAAAACGGTTGTCAAGCTTCCCGTTCCGAAGCATTTTCCGGAGTTTCTCACGGGTAGCCGAAGAGGATGCGGTGCTTTTCGCGGATTCACCGGACTCCCCGTTGTTTGTTCCTTCCAGTATGAATGTTTCCCCCTGAACCCGTTGATCTTCCCGGGTGTCTGTTTTTCTCTGAGGATCGGCATCCGGCAGAAGAATATCCAGCAGGCGGTCCTCTGCGATCTCCCTGGCTTTTCCCGAAACCGCCTCCTGCTCTCTTTCCTTCAGCATGCTTATGGTCAATTCCAGAAGGTCGCGAACCATGGATTCCACATCCCTCCCGACGTATCCGACTTCCGTAAACTTGGACGCCTCAACCTTATAAAAGGGGGAATCGGTCAGTTTGGACAAGCGTCTTGCAATCTCCGTTTTTCCCACACCCGTTGGACCGATCAGGATAATGTTCTTGGGTGCGATTTCATCTTTCAAGTCAGGGGGCACCTGACGCCGGCGCCATCGGTTTCGAAGCGCAATGGCAACGGATCGTTTCCCCTTGTTCTGCCCCACGATATATTTATCCAGTTCCGTTACAATTTCAGAAGGTGTAAGCTCACTCATAATAGTACATCATACCTTTTTGCTGTTTTATGTCTTTTCTGCCTGTACGGGTGGTGTTCCCCGGCCGGAAATCATCCGGTTATTCCGATGCCTCGCCACCGGCATGGATTTCCTCGATGGAAAACGATGTATTGGTATAGATGCAAAGACCGGAAGCAATCTCCATGGCCTCGGTGACAATGGTCCTGGAATTCATACCCAGCGCATCCGCATGGGGTAAAAGCGCTTTTGCGGCAGCCGTTGCCGCAACCCCGCCGGAACCGATGCCGATAACCGGATCATCCGGTTCAATGACATCACCGTTGCCGGAAATAAGAAGCATCTGTGTCTCATCTACTGCGATCATCATGGCTTCCAGGCGCCGCAGAAATTTATCCGTGCGCCAATCCCTTGCCAGTTCCACAGCCGAGCGGATCAGATTGCCGTTATAGCGCTCCAGCTTTCCTTCCAGTTTTTCAGACAGGTTCAGCGCGTCTGCGGTCGCCCCGGCAAACCCGACGATAATCTTGTCGTTATAAATTCTGCGGACTTTTCTGGCTTTGTGTTTGATGACCGTTGTATTGAGCGTCACCTGGCCGTCTCCGGCTACCGTAACCCTGCCGTTATGGCGTACCGCCAGTATTGTTGTGCCATGAAAATTCATTTCAATATGCCTTTGGCGTCCTTTTTGGTTCG
The DNA here is from genome assembly GCA_011389515.1 of Desulfobacteraceae bacterium. Lineage (GTDB taxonomy): Bacteria > Desulfobacterota > Desulfobacteria > Desulfobacterales > Desulfosalsimonadaceae > B1SED10-16. The sequence goes on along the minus strand of JAABUA010000023.1, from coordinate 9,799 downwards.
CAATCATTTCTTCCAGACGATTTTCCCATGCTATTTTCCCATGCTATTTTCTCGGATGCGCGCTGTCATACGCCGCCATTAACCGATCAATGCTGACATGGGTATATTTCTGCGTCGTTGACAGGCTCTTGTGGCCCAACATCTCCTGCACCATCCGAAGATCGAGCCCTGCATCGAGCATATGCGTGGCAAACGTATGGCGAAGATCATGCGGCGAAATCGGCATGGTCAGGCTTGCTTTTACGGCCGTATCATTTAAGATTCTTGCAACGGAACGATCAGTCAGCCTCCCGCCGTTTTTGTTCAGAAAAAGAGGCCCTTTCCAGATATCCGGGGCCTGGTGCCTGTTTCCCTGCAAGTTTTCCCTGTACAAACAGATGGCCAAACGCGACTTTTCGCCAAAAGGGATTATCCGTTCAATCGCCCCTTTTCCCCTGACCCTGACGATCCGACGCTCGAAATCGACATCCTCCACATCGAGGCCAACAAGTTCGGATACCCGTATGCCGGTGGAATACAACAGTTCGAAAATCGCCCGGTTCCTTTTGCCGGCAAGGGTTTTTGTCTCAATGGAATCAAGCAGGTGAAAAACCTCGTCAACCGTTAAATATGTCGGTATTGGCTTTTCAAGTTTCGGTGATATCACATTCAAGGCGGGATTTTCTTTTACCACGCCGTGTTTCTCCAGATACTTGAAAAAAGAGCGAATCGACGAAATCTTCCGCGAAATGGATGTTTTCTTGATCTGCTGCTTGTGAAGAAAGCCCAGGTAGCTCCGTATAACAAGCGCGCTGACCTTTTCGATATCATCCGTTTCCGGAGACTTGTCTTTCCGGGATCCTTTCAGTTCGGACCCCCCGTTCGGGGACCTCATCACAATGGCACGGTTGGTCGTGAAATAGTTCAGAAAGTCATGTAAATCCCGCGCATACGCCCTGCAGGTATTATCCGAATACCCTTTTTCAGCTGCAAGATAATCAACAAACGAATCAATGAGTTTCGTCAGGGCAAGTGAGTTCATTCACGCCTAACCATTTTACAGCCTTCTTGTCAGTTCAGGTGCAACAGGGATTCAATTTCCCGCCAACTGCCCACCTCTCTGAAGGGGTGGGGCTTTCTGTTCCAGGGCTGTCTGAATACAATGGGCGTTACCCCGGCTTCCGCCAGCAGAAAACAGGTTTCAAGACGATCTTCTACGAAACAACGGACATTGCGCTCTTTCAGGATTTCCGTTTTCCCCTCGAATGATCCCGTTGCCACCACTTCGATTTCACTCGATCGGACGCCGATATTTTCGCAAAGCCAAGCCATGATATGCGCTTTTTCAGGCCTTGCCGTAACAAACAGCGTCGGACGGTGGCGACTGTTCAGCATATTCAACACCCGGGGGGCATCTGCCATCGGATGCAGCGGCATTGTATAGTCGCCGCTCATGATCTTGACGATGATTTCCATCATCACGTCATCACTGATATCCAGGCACTTTCTCAGGTCGTAATCAATGATATCTTCGTAACGTACGGATTCAATATAAAATTCAACTTTGGCGATATGCAGAAACAACCGCATGGTATCCGCCACCACCCCGTCAATATCAAAGGCCACAACAGATGGGTCTATTTTCATGCAATCGCTTTTGATGGTTTTATATCCTTACTGGTTATATCCTTCTGGTTTTTTTCTTTAGCTTGCTTATCCTGTGACGGAAGATATCGGCCATTTTCCCGTCCTGGCCGTCGATATATTCCTGGCGTTTTTTACGAAGTTCACGGATTTTCTCCTTGATCTGGCGTACCGTTCCGGCGGAGCCTTTTTTGACGCCTTCATCCGTTATGCCCTTTGATTTTTTGATTGCAGAAATCAGTTCCGCCTTGTTCATTCCGTATGTGCCGGTTATGCCGTCTATCTCCTTGGCCATTTCCCTGAGTTCCGTTGCGGTCATTTTTTCCAGGGGTTTTTCCTTGACTTCTTTTTGTTTTTTACCCATCGCCTTTTTACTCTCCTTTTACAAAATATGCTTGTTCAAAAATAATTCCTTCAAATCCGTCGGGACAAACAAATACAACGCTTACAAAACACAATGCGGAGGACACAGCCCCCGCATTCCCGCTCATTCGCAAAAAGTCGCGCTCAGACGACTTTGTAAAAAGTTCAAGATCAAGGCTTGCGCAATCCCGAAGAATGCAGCGTACGTATGTGTACGTGTATGCCTACAAGGCGTAAGCCGCAAATTCTGAGGGATTGCACGTAACGCAGATATTGAACTTTTTTACGAAGTCGTAGATATTAAAACAAATCGATTTTTAATGTCAATACATAAATACCTGAATGCTAAATACCTGAACACCCTTGCATAAAACGATCAGGACGTACCGCCTCGGGGGGTGTTGCCCCCGGAATCGAGTTTTTTCATTATCTTCTGCATATCCTCCCACACGGGACGCTTGGCTGAAGGCTCTGCCAGGAGATGTGCCAGGTCATAGGTCGGCATGACAAGAATCCCCTCGAAATCCTGAAATTTTCCCCTTATCCGTTCGAATGGCATATGGCTCCGCAAAAGCGCGGAAGCGGCGGTTTCCCCTAAAACACAAATCACCGAGGGCTTTATCGCCTGCACCTGGCGGACAAGATAATAGCGGCAGGCCCTTGCCTCCCATTTGCCGGGCAATCTTCCTTCCTGCAGGAAACACTTGACGGCGTGGCTGATGTAAACCGAATTCCGGTCAAGCCCCATTGCTTCAATAATCCGGGTTAACAGCGCACCTTCTTTGCCCGTGTATGGCCGCCCTGTAATTTCGTCTCCTTTCTCAGGGGCAAAACCGATAAACATCAATTGCGCATTTTCGGCTCCGGCCCCGAAAACGGATGCCATTTTTGTATCGGCAAGCCCGCATCGCCGGCATTGCAAAAATGCGTCAAAGACCGCACTCAGGGATACCGGAACAGAGCGCTCCGCCACTATGGGATCTGTTTTTTCCCAGGACCGGATGATATCAATGCTCTTTTGCCCCAGATCGACTCCCGGGCATCCGACGGTCTTTAAAAATCCAAGGTATTGCTGGATCTCACTGACAACCGCATCAAGTTCATTTGCCTTTGTTTTCATAGATTCTGGATAAAAACCCCTGTATTCAGCATCCGGCGCTATCATTATTCGACAGTGCCTTCCTGCCGTGCAATAATCGCCGTTACATGATCAATGATAATATTGGCGGCGGCAAACTTGTCCATCATTGGCAGTTTTTCATTCCCGCCGTCTTTAAAAAACAGGCGGACAGCATTTGTATCGGCATCAAAACCGGAACCTTTTTCACCGACTATATTGGCCGCAATCATGTCGAGATTTTTTTTCTTCAGCTTTTCAATGGCATATTTTTCAAGATCCCTTGTTTCCGCGGCAAAGCCCACAAGAATCTGCCCCGGTTTTTTGCGCCGGCCAAGCTCGGCCAGAATATCCGTGGTTTTTTCCAATTCCATAATCAAGGTGTCTTTCTCTTTTTTGATCTTGTGCGCCGAAACACCGGTGGGACGATAATCGGACACCGCCGCCGACTTGATCACGATATCTGCCGTACCGGATTGATCGAAGATGGCCTCGGCCATTTCAGACGCGGATGTCACGCGTGTTACCTTTGCACCAAAGGGGTCCGGAAGAACGGTCGGCCCGGAAACAAGCACCACGTCCCCCCCGCGCAGGACAGCCGCACGGGCCATGGCATACCCCATTTTACCGGAAGACGGATTGCTGATATACCGTACCGGGTCAAGAGACTCCCGGGTGGGACCGGCGGAAATCAGGACCCGCTTTCCCATAAGATCCTTTTTCGTCAACACTTCCACGAGACGCCACGCAATGGTTTCCGGATCGGCGAGCCTGCCGGGACCCGTTGATTTGCAGGCAAGCTCCCCATGCCCCGGTTCAACGATAACGAAGCCATCCGCATCCAGGACGTCAAGGTTGCGCTGCAGCGCACGGTTTTCATACATATTCGTATTCATCGCCGGGCAGATCAGCCGCGGGGACGTAACGGCCATCATGAGGGTGGTCAATGCGTCATCAGCTATGCCGCCGGCAAATTTGCCAATAATATTTGCCGTTGCGGGTGCGATGACCACTGCATCGGCTTCCTGTGCAATGCTTATGTGACGCATCTCCGGATCCGCTGTTTCACCGTACATGCCCGTAAATACCGGGTGTCCGGATATGGCGGCAAAGGTTATGGGCCCAACGAATTCCTGTGCATTTTTTGTCATGATTACCTTGACATCCGCACCCGCTTTCTGGATCAGCCGCAGCAGCTCTACGCTCTTGTAGGCCGCTATGCCGCCGGATATCCCCAAAACGATACGTTTCCCCGAAAGAAGGGTTTCCGTCCACATATCATACCTCTCCATGACAGGTGATTGTAACAAAAAACCTTTGATTGATTTGGATCCTCTGGTAAAAACAAATATGCAACAGGGTCCATCGCAGGTTATAAATGTATACTATCTGTTACAAATACTGTAAACGTTTTTGTATCCACCCGGGCTTTTCGATCAGAGGGTCCACCCGGACGGCCTGATATGGCTTTCCGGAGGAGCAGCATTTTGAAGGCCGTCCGATGGCTTCAAAAAAAACCAACCAAACAATCTGACATAAGAAAAATACCATGACTTCATCCACCCGCGATTTCCGTTTTATGAAGGCCACCTGCGCATTTCTGCTGACAATCGTCATTGGAATGGGATGCTCGGGAAAAAACGACCTCAAGCAGGAATATTTTGACAAGGCGGAAAGCTGTTTCGAGGCCCAGCAATATACCTGTTCGAGGGACATGCTCCTCAAGGCGATTGAAATCGATCCTGAATTTACAAAGGCATACGCCCGGCTGGGAGAGGTATATCTCCGCCTGGGCAACATGAGCCAGGCGTTTGACGCACTGAAAACCGCAACGGAAATGGATGAAGGGCTGACGGAAGCGCACCTCCGCCTTGCCAATCTCTACCTGCTGAGCCGTGAATACGACAAATCCCTTAAAATCACGTCACAGGTGCTGGAAAGGGATCCGGAAAATCTGCATGCACTCATACTGACAGCGTATACACACGTTTCCATGGAACAATATCAAACGGCGATTGACCTGTTCGAAAGGGCCGTTGTCATCAACCCTGCCGAAATGCAGGCGTACCTCAGCATTGCCAGAATACACCTGCACCAGGGCAGGATCAGAGACGCAGCCGACATTCTGAATGCCGCCATAGACAACAACCCCCAGAACCTGCAACCGTATATCGTTCTTTTCGGGCTTCACATACAGACGCAGAATTTCGAGGAAGCCCAGGAAGTGCTTATGGACGCTCTTGCCATCAAAGAGGACGAGCCGAATCTGTATATACTGCTTGGCAATTTCTATGTCCATACACAGCAATGGGAAAAAGCCGAAGCGGCTTACCTGGAGGCAATTGAAAAAAGACCCGATTCCGTGAATCTTTATATTGTAGCGGCCTCTTTTTACAATGCCATAAACCAGCCGCAGAAAGCACTGGCAGTGTATGAGTCCGGTCTTGAAAAACAACCCGGAAACCCCAGGCTTCTGCTGAAAATCGCAGACCTGTATCTTGGGCTCAACAAGGTTGAACAGGCACGGTTGAGCATTCAGGTGATTACGAAAAGCCATCCCGATTATCTGCCGGCAAGAATACTTGAGGCAAAAATCCACATAGTGGAAAACAATCCGGAAAAAGCCCTCGCAGAACTGACGCTCCTGGCCGAAAAACATCCGGATGACAGCCGAATATATTACTACAAAGGGCTGGCCTATCTCAAAAACAATCTGCCGGGTCCGGCAACCACGGAACTGCTGAGAGTACAAAAAAACAGCGAGGAATTCATCTCTGCACAATTGATCCTTGCAGGCATTTACATGAGCGAGAGCAAGATGGAGCGCGCCATTGATACCTGCAACACCGTTCTCGAGCTTTCGCCCGGCAACTACCAGGCCCGTGCGCTGCTCGGAAGCATTTACATCCAGAAAAGAGAGCTGGATAAAGCCCGGTATCATTTTCAGATGCTAACCGATATGAACCCTGAAAACCCGGAAGGGCACTTCAACCTCGGGCTGCTCTTCAGGATCAAGGGAAACTATGCGGAAGCGGAAACCGTCTTTAAAAAAGTATTGTCTCTGAATCCCTCACATCTCCAGGCATTCGTAAACCTGATCACGGTAATGGCCGAGCAGGAAAAGTATGACGAGGCCATCGCACAATGCGAAAGCCGCATTGAAGCGCTTCAGGACCAGCCCTCCATGCTTGCGGTCATATATAACCTCAAGGGAAAGCTGTATATTGCAAAAAACGACCTCGAAGGGGCGGAACAGCTTTTCAACAAGGCCCTTGAAAATGATCCCAATTTTCTCCCTTCATATTACTCGCTTGCGGAAACCTACATGATGGAAGAAAAACGCGACAAGGCCATGAGCCATTACAAGATGGCGCTGGACAGAAACCCTGACCAGGAAGTACCTCACATGATGCTGGCCATCATGTATGCGCAGCAGGGGGATAAGGACCTTGCGATTGAACATTACCGGAAACTTCTTTCCATAAGCCCGAATTTTGTCCCCGCAGCCAACAATCTCGCCTATCTCCTCGCAGAAAGACGGACCGATCTTTCTGAAGCGCTCCGGCTGGCCAAAAAAGCGCGGGAACAGATTCCAGATGACCCGAGAATCCAGGACACACTGGGCTGGGTGTATCACCAACTTGGCCTGTATGACGAAGCGATACGGGAATTTACGGAAAGTCTGGAAAAACTGCCGGAAAATGCTGTGGTTCATTATCACCTGGGGAAAAGTTTATACAGGAAAGACCTTTTTGAAAGCGCAAGAAGGTACCTGGAAAAAGCGCTGCAGCTCGACCCTGAATTTGAAGATGCGGAGCAGGCACGCGAGATCCTTGACGAATTGGCTGCGAAAACGTTCACGCAATGAAATACTTATCGTTTAATATATTAATTCTTTCCATTCTCATGCCGCCGATGCTTTATCTGGGCACCATCCACGGCCTGGAAAAGTATTACCTGAATACCCGCTATCAAAATGAAATTGAAAACATATACCTTTCCGACATGAACAATATCCTCAGCGGCGGAGTCATGCTCCACGAGTCCGTACGGGAAGCCATACGCCGGTTCATGGACGAAGACCTTCTGATAACCCTTGGGATAGACCTCGATGTTACGGTTACCACCGAAGACGGCGTAATACTGTATCCCCCCGGCTACCAGCCCGGGACCCCCGCCGACATCGTCAATGAAAATCCAATTGAGACGGCAAGGGACAATTTCCAGATCCTTCAAAACGGCCTTTCCGTTGAAGTTTCCGCGATTATTCGCCTGTATTCGGCAATCGCCATGTCCATCCTCCTGTTTTATATCCTGATTACCGGCAGCGGCCTGTATATATATTTTAATTCCGTATCGTTCAAGGCCCGCCGCGAAGAACAGGAAAAAGCAGAGGAACTGGACAGGCTGCACCGTCTGGAAGATGAATTCAACCTTCAGTTTGACCGGCTGACAACAGAGAGAGAAAACCTGCTGAAGGAACATCAAAGCCTGCAGTCTTCTCTCGAGGAGCAAAGAGAAAAAGCGTCAAAAAATGAGGAAGAAATGTTCGACGAGATCGAAACACTCGAACAGCGGCTTTCACAAAACCTCGAGGAACAGGAGCTTCAATCAAAAGAGATTCTCGAACTGGAAGAAAAGATCAACGAACTTGAAAAATTACGGGGAAACATCAGCAAGCAGAAGGAAAAAAATGTTGAAAAGCTGTCCAAGCGGTTTAAGACGCTCTACAAAAACATCGATGTGCATGAGAAGGCTTTGATCGGAATAACGGATCTGACCGATGATATGGCGCTCAAAGCCGAGGAGTTAATTCACCAGCTCAACGCTGACCCATCCATTGTGCCCATCAAACGGAAAGTGTTTTCAAAAAAAGGGAAAATCAGCGCTTTCGAAGCGGTATTTGCATACAATGGCCGTCTTTATTTCAGGAAGGACGGCCATCAGGGGATAGAGGTGCTGGCGGTGGGAACCAAAAACACGCAGGCCAGAGATCTCGCCTACCTGGACAGGGCGCACCTGGGCAGGACAGGATAATCTTATTCCTGTTTACCCGTATCATCGGGAATCTCCTTGTAACCGCAACCGCGCGTGGCGCACCGGTGCATTTTTCCTTCCTTTTTGGTTTCCTTTTCGACCAAAAACGGGGCGCCGCAGTCGGGACAATTGCCTTTTACGGGTTTATCCCATAAGGCGAACGTGCAGTCCGGATACCGGTTGCAACCGTAAAAAACCTTTCCCCGTTTGGACCGCTTTTCGATCACCTCCCCTGAACAACCTGCTTCCGGGCATGCCACGCCGGTAGGGTTGCCCTTTCCGTTTCCATGAACAGATCTCGTATTTTTGCACTCGGGATACCCGCTGCAGGCCAGGAAATCGCCGTAGCGCCCCTGTTTTACAACCATATTACGCCCGCATGCATCGCAGATTTCTCCTTCGGCCAGTTCATGGACCGGTTCAACGGGAAAAATTTCCCCTTTGTCATTCCGCTCGTAATTTCGGGAGTAGGTGCACTCGGGGTAGCCTTCGCAGGCAAGAAACGGGCCATTTTTCCCCACCTTGATCCGTACTTCCTTGCCGCATGCGGGACAGTTGACGCCGGTAGGCAGGCCAACCCCTTTTACGCTCAGCATATCGTGGGCCGCTGCAATCACACGATTTTCAAAAACCTCATAGAAGTTTCGCAAAAGCTGCCTGGCATCCATTTCGGCCGATTCGACCCTGTCTAACTCGTTTTCAAGCTTTGCTGTAAAATCAACATCAACAATATCCGGGAAATTTGCCACAAGCAAATCCGTGATGATAAAGCCCAACTCGTTGGGTTTGAAAACGCCCTTTACAAGGTCGACATACCCTTTTTCCCGAATCGTGGACAGGATGGTGGCATAAGTGCTTGGCCGGCCGATGCCGTTTTCTTCAAGCTCCTTGACCAGCGTTGCTTCCGTAAACCGGGGGGGTGGCTGCGTAAAATGCTGTTTCGGCTCCAGTGACAAAAGCTTCAACGCTTCGTTTTCGGACAGTTCGGGAAGCTGCCCCTTTGCCTTTTCGTTTTCCTCGGATATGGTGTCGTCGGCAGATTGGTACAGACTCAAAAAACCCGGAAAATTCACGGTGGAACCGGACGCGGAAAAAAGACAACCGACCGCTGCAATGGTAATGGTCTTCTGGTCTATGAGCGCTTCGGCCATCTGGGAAGCCACAAATCGCTGCCATATGATTTTGTAGAGCGACAGCTGATCTTTTGACAGGTACCCTGCTATTTTATCCGGAACATTGAAAACGGAAGTGGGCCGGATCGCCTCGTGCGCATCCTGGGTACGGTTCTTGTTCTTGAAGAAGCGCGGTTTATCCAGTGCGTAGTCTTTTCCGTAAAGATCGAGGATAAGGTCTTTGGCCTCGCCGGCGGCTTCTGCGGATATCCGGGTGGAGTCCGTACGCATATAAGTGATCAGGCCGACCGTTTCCCCCCCCAGGTCGATTCCCTCATAGAGCTGTTGGGCAACGTTCATGGTCTTTTTCGCTGAAAAGCGCAGCTTCCGTATGGCTTCCTGCTGGAGTTTGCTTGTGGTAAAAGGAGGATAAGGACGACGCTTGACAGTTTTTTTAATGATTTTTTCAACCGTGTATGTCGCGCCGGCAAGCCTGTCATGAATCGCGGCAGCGGTTTTTTCATCGGGGATCGATATTTTAGCCCCG
>JAABUA010000022.1 GCA_011389515.1 Desulfobacteraceae bacterium | reverse complement strand
GCAGATAAAAAAAGCCGGTTATCATGTTGCCCCGCGCCATGTGGAATTGCCGGTAACGGGCATGACCTGTGCCAACTGTGCCGCCAGCATTGAAAAGGCCCTTTCCCGAAAAGCCGAAGGGGTTCTTGACGCATCCGTTAATTTTGCAGCCGAATCCGTAAGCATCGATTACCTTCCATCGGTTACAGACCTTGAAGAAATCGTTGATGTTATAAAAAAGGCCGGATACAGCGCTTATATTCCCGACGACTCCGTGACGGACCCGGAAGATTTTGAAATGGCGGCGCGAAGCGCCGAGGTCAGGGATCAGACAAAAAAATTCATTGTCGGTGTCATTTTTACACTGCCGCTTTTTATCCTGAGCATGGGCCGGGATATGAATTTTTTCGGACCATGGGCGCACGCTGCCGGCGTGAACTGGCTTTTGTTTCTGCTTGCAACCCCGGTGCAGTTCTATACCGGTTGGGATTACTATACCGGCGGCTACCGGAGCATTTTAAATAAAAGCGCCAACATGGACGTCCTGGTGGCCATGGGCTCGTCGGTGGCGTATTTTTATTCGGCTGCAATCCTTTTTTTCCCTTTTCTGGGCGATCATGTCTATTTTGAAACGTCGGCAATGATCATCACCCTGATCAAGTTCGGAAAGATGCTGGAAACCCGGACCAAGCGCAAAACCGGCGGCGCGGTGAGAAAACTGCTCGATTTGCGGCCGGATACCGCCATGGTCGTGGAAGATGGTGTTGAAAAGGAGACGCCGGTATCCGAGGTGAAAAAAAGTATGCATATCCGCGTGCGGCCTGGTCAGCGGATTCCGGTGGACGGGAAAGTGGTGGAGGGGCAGTCTGCAATCGATGAATCCATGCTCACCGGTGAATCCATACCTGTGGTCAAGAAACCCGGTGATACAGTTATCGGCGGCACCATCAACAGCGATGGCACCCTTTTGTTCGAGGCCACGCGGGTGGGCAAGGATACGGCGCTTGCCCAGATTATACGGATGGTGCGGGAAGCGCAGGGGAGCCAGCCGCCCATTCAGGCAATGGCTGACCGGGTCGCGGCGGTTTTCGTGCCGGCGGTGATTTTGCTTGCCATAGCAACGTTTTTTATATGGATATACTTCACGGAGGGCTATGTTCCTGCCATGATCCGCCTCGTGGCGGTGTTGGTGATCGCATGCCCCTGCGCACTGGGACTTGCCACGCCCACCGCAGTCATGGCGGGCACCGGTAAAGCAGCCGAACAAGGCGTTTTGTTCAAGAATGGTGAAGCCCTTGAAGCCGCGGAAAAACTTCATGCGATCGTATTTGACAAAACCGGAACCCTGACCCGGGGAAAGCCGGAAGTAACCGATGTCATCTGCTTCGAAAAGGTGTGTGACGATCGAAAGATGCTTCTTGCGCTGACTGCGTCCGTTGAATCCGGCTCTGAGCATCCCGTTGGCAAGGCGATTCTACGCGAGGCCGCACGTGAAAGCATCGCGATTTCCAAGGCGACTGACTTCAAGTCCACCGGCGGGGAGGGCGTTGCTGCAACAATAGACGGGGAAACCGTGAGGGTTGGCCAGATTTCCTGGTTTTCCGGCATGAATTTGGATGTTTCCGCATACATGACAACCATAGACGAACTCCAGAGGGCCGGCAAAACGGTTGTCATGGCAGCAAAAAATGACATCCCCATTGGGCTTGTCGCTGTGGCCGATACCGTCAAGCCTGAAGCAAGGGAAACGGTGGATGCGTTGCATCAGCACGGCCACAAGGTAATCATGCTCACCGGGGACAACCGGAATACGGCCGAAGCGATTGCTTCGTCACTGGGGATCGATGAGGTGTTTGCCGAGGTTCGTCCGGAGCAAAAAGCCGAAAAAATAAAACAGCTGCAATCCAAAAGCCAGTATATCGGAATGGTTGGAGACGGCATCAACGATGCGCCCGCTCTGGCCATCGCCGACGTCGGTTTCGCTATCGGCAGCGGCACGGATATCGCCATTGAAACCGGTGATGTCGTTCTGGCGGGGGGAAATCTGACCGCTGTGGTTAAAGCCCTGGATATCAGTAAAAAAACCATGCGGACGGTTCGACAGAACCTTTTCTGGGCATTTTGCTACAACATCCTTTTGATACCCGTGGCCGCGGGTATTTTGTATCCATTTGAAGGTGTGCCCGCCATGCTCAGACAGCTCAATCCTATGCTGGCCGCGGTGGCCATGTCTTTAAGCAGCATTTCCGTTGTAACAAACAGCCTGTTGTTGTATCGGACAAAAATAAAATGATTCTTAAATATGCCGGGCAGCTTGAATCCCTCTACCGGGAGAAAAACCGGCGATGTTACGTGGATCCTGATCCACTTGCGGTTTTGTACCGGTATCCGGATCCGGAAGACCGCGAAATAGCCGGTTTTATCGCGGCATGTCTTGCCTATGGAAACGTCCGGCAGATATTGAAGAGCGTTGAAACCGTCCTTGAGAAGATGGGGGGAAACCCTCGCGAATATCTGACCCGTTCGGAGGATTCGGATTTCCTGCTTGATTTCAGTGAATTTGTCCACAGATTTGCAACAGGGGTGCATCTTTCTGCATTGCTTTCCGGAATAAAACAAATTATCGCAGATCATGGCTCTCTCAAGTCCTGTTTTCAAACAAGCTGTTCCGGCACAGACGCCACCTATCTGCCCGCACTGGCCGAATTTGCAGCAACCGTTCGCTCCGGTGCCGGAACAGGTCCGGGCCACCTGGTGCCCAAAGTTGAAAAGGGAAGCGCCTGTAAACGGCTTAACCTGTTTCTGCGCTGGATGATCCGGAATGACGAGGTCGATCCCGGCGGCTGGCATGGACTTTGCCCCTCAAAACTGATCATCCCCCTGGATGTCCATATGCACAGGATCTGCATGGAATTGGGACTAACACAGCGAAAACAGCCCAACATGAAAACCGCCCTTGAAATTACAGAAGCCTTCTCACGGATTGTGCCGGCCGACCCGGTGCGTTACGATTTCGTGTTGACCCGGAGGGGGATAAGAAAAGATGCCGATTTTTATTCATTTTGCTGAATCATGACGGGAATGCTTATTTCTGCTTGACTCTGCCTGGATCCGCTGTTATTGAGGTTTCATTGATTTGCTTCCGGAATGGGGATGTAGCTCAGATGGGAGAGCGCGGCGTTCGCAATGCCGAGGTCAGGGGTTCGATCCCCCTCATCTCCACCACCCGCCTGATAGGAAAACACCTGCTTTTATAAGATATCCACAGAATCGTTCCCTTTGCGTCCTGATGTGCCCGTTTTTTTATTTCATACCTTGTTCAAAAAAATGCCTTACTTGACGATGACCGGTTGTGCCTTCCTCTATGGGGAAAACAAGTTCCTGTTTTCTTGACAAGGGGCCACAAGCCGGTTATAACTCCCGTACATATTGCCGGTAAAGCATTATGATTTATCGTTTATAATATTGATCGGCTGTCAAGCAGCCCGGGATACAAAGCCATGGGACGAACCGCGCAGTTGGAAAGAAAAACAAAAGAAACGGAAATCAATGTCGAGTTTGCTGTCGATGGTAGCGGAAAACATGAAATTTCAACGGGCATCGGGTTTTTCGACCATATGCTTTCCCTGTTTGCCGTTCACGGGTTTTTCGATTTGAAAGTAAAGGCCGTCGGCGATATTCATGTGGATTATCACCATACGGTTGAAGATGTAGGCATTGTCATTGGCGAAGCCATCAAATCCGGGCTCGGAGATAAAAAAGGCATCGTTCGATACGGCCATGCCGTCACGCCCATGGATGACGCGCTTTGCACGGTAGCCGTCGATATCTCAGGCAGGCCTTTTCTGGTATACCTTCTGCCTTCCTCCATTGTTCCGGCAAATGGGTTCAACGCGCATCTTGCCAGGGAATTTTTCAGGGCGGTTTCCATTTCCGCCGGCATGAACCTGCACATCGAGGTCAGGTATGGTGAAAATGATCATCATATTACCGAAGCGGTTTTCAAGTCATTTGCCAGGGCACTTGACGCTGCGGTGCGTTTTGATTCGAGAATTTCAGACGTGCATTCATCTAAGGGAAAATTGTAAATTACAAGACATCTCAAAAAAAAGATTTTGGTTCAAGATCAAGGCGGAGGTGAAATTGAAACCGGAGGCATACTGCAGTATTCCGAGGATTTCAATTTCACCGCCAACGAAGATATTGGGGCAAAAGATTTTTTTGAGGTAGCTTGTAGTCCTATCCGACCGGAGTAATATATATGATCGTCATTCCCGCAATTGATATTAAACAGGGGCGCTGCGTCCGGCTGCTGCAGGGCGAAATGGACCGGGAAACCGTTTTTTCCGATGACCCGTCCGCCATGGCCGTAAGATGGGAAGCTGAAGGCGCAACACTTATACATGTGGTGGACCTCGACGGGGCCGTGGAAAAAAAACCCCGAAATCTTGATGCCATACGAAAAATTGTTGAACAGGTAAATATACCCATCCAGGTCGGGGGCGGCATACGCGACGAGGAAACCATACGCATGTATTTTGATCTTGGTGTCGAGCGCGTTGTCATCGGCAGCGAGGCGATTAACAACCCTTCCCTTGTGACAAATGCCTGCCGGTTGTGGCCTGGAAAAATTGTCGTCGGCATTGATGCCAGAAACGGCATGGTGGCCATTGAAGGATGGACGAAAACGACGGATGTTTCTGCGATCCGGCTGGGAAAACAGTTCGAGGATGCAGGCGTTGCAGCGATCAATTTTACGGATATCGAAAGGGACGGCATGCGCAGCGGTCCCAATATTGATGCGACACGTCAGCTTGCAAAGGCTGTACATATCGATGTGGTGGCTTCAGGCGGAGTTTCTTCCATGAAGGACATTGAAAACCTGGCGCCGCTTGAAGTCGATGGTGTTGTGGGTGTAATCACGGGCAGGGCGCTGTACGATGGGAGCCTCGATTTAAAAGCCGCCATTGCATGGCTGGAAAACCGGTAAAAGCTGTTTGACAAACATTGCCTTATGTATTATCATAATTTGTTTTTTCCGGATATCTTCCAGCCAGAAAGAATTTTGGTAATTATTACCGGAGGTGAGCTGGTTGGCCCTGAACATTCCTGAAGACAAGCTCGCTGAAATTCGCAATGCCGCAGATATCGTGGATGTGGTATCGTCGCGCGTTCAACTGAAAAAAGCGGGTAGAGATTACAGCGGACTGTGCCCGTTTCATACCGAAAAAACGCCTTCCTTTACCGTCAGCCCGTCAAAACAGATATTTCATTGCTTCGGATGCGGTACCGGCGGCAGTGTTTTTAATTTTTTGATGCTGTATGAAAACATGACCTTCCCTGAAGCCGTGGAAACCCTTTCCAGGCAATACGGCATCCCGCTGCCAACCCGGAAGATGACCGAAAATGAAAAAAAGCAGATATCGCAAAGACAGCAGCTGCTGGAGATAAACAAAAAGGTCATGGAATTTTACCGGGAGATGCTTCTCAAGCGGCCTGAAGGTGAAAGCGCCCGTCGCTACCTGAAAAACAGAAATACCCGAAGGGAACTCGTGGATGCGTTTGCCCTGGGGTTTGCCCCGGACAGCTGGGACAGCCTGACAAGGTTTTTCAGCCGGAAGAAAGTTGCCATGTCATTAGCGGAAAAAGCCGGCCTTGTGGCACCTCGCCAAGGGGGCGGGTATTATGACCGGTTTCGGAACCGGGTTGTTTTTCCAATTTTTGACGCCGCCGGCCAAGTGGTCGCCTTCGGCGGCAGGGTCCTTGATGATGCAAAACCAAAATATCTCAATTCTCCTGAAACATCAATATACAACAAGCGGCGCGTCCTGTACGGTCTTCATGCGGCAAGAGAGAAATGCCGCAGCGAGCAGGCCGTATTTGTTGTTGAAGGGTATTTTGATCTGCTCACCATGCACCAGTTCGGGATCGGCAATACCGTGGCAACGCTTGGCACGTCCCTGACCCGTGAGCATGTCCGCCGGCTGAAAGGGTATGCAAAAAAGGCGTTTCTTGTTTTTGATTCCGACGCGGCCGGCATCAAGGCGGCCCATAGAACCACCGGAATATTTGTCGACGAGGGAATGGAAGCGGCTGTGGTTCTTCTTCCGGAAGGGCATGATCCAGATTCTTTCTTGTTTGAATTCGGAACCGAGGATTTTTTCAAAGTGGCGGAAAAAGCCCTTGGACTGGTTGACTTCCAGATTCAATCCGCCATTGATCGCAACGGGGTTTCCCTGGAGGGGAAAATCCGGATTATAACGGAAGTGGCCGAACCCCTGGCGCAGATCACCGACAGTGCCGCAAGATCTATATATATAAGATATCTTGCGGAAAAAATCCGTGTTGATGAAACGACCATACTGGAAAAAGTATCCCGGTCACAGGAAAAATCAAAACCCGGAGACACCAGACATAATTTGCCGAAATCGCCGGCTGTTGATCGCTTCGAAGCACGGATCATCACGATGATGCTTCAGTGCCCGGAAATGATCGACGAAATCAGAAACCAGAAGATAATTGACCATTTTGAAGACAGCCGGTTAAAAGCGATCGGCAGCCGTATTCTGGCGATATACCCGCAGAAGGTCGGGAATATCGCAGAATTTATCAATCGCCTGGAGGATGAACACCATGGCCGACTGGTGGCATCGCTTTGCATTGATGACGCTCAATGGGAAAAACAGAGTTGCCGTATGCTGTTGTCCCAGTTTTTAAAAAACAAGGGCCGCCGGAAAGACGAATTGCTCGACCGCATACGAGCGGCGGAACAAAGCGGCGATCAGGACCTTGTCATGAAACTTTTGACGGAAAAACAAAAACAGATGGCAAAGCGGCAGTGACAACACGCCGGGAAATGCTTATTCTGTCTCTTAATTAATACCAGGAGGATATTACATGGCGAAACGATCCACGAAACAAGGTGACAACCAGACCGCCGAAAAAGAAAAATTCAATGAGTTGATTACAAAGGGAAAGCTCCAGGGATATCTTACCTATGACCAGATAAGTGAAGTGCTGCCGGAAGAAATGATGTCGCCGGAACAGATCGATGAAACGCTTTTGTGGTTTGATGATCTCGATATCGAGGTGGTTGAAAAGAAAAAGCAGAAATTTTCTCCTGACTCCAAGAAGGATTCGAACGACACGGTCATAGATGCTGCGGAGGTTGAAGAGGCAACCTCTTTTCGGGCCGTCAATGACCCGGTCAAAATGTATTTGCGGGAAATGGGCATGGTTACCCTGTTGTCTCGGGAAGGGGAAGTTGAAATCGCCAAAAAGATCGAATACGGTGAGCAGGAAGTTTTAAAGGCGATGATGGAATCCACCCTTGGGGTGGACAGTATCATTAACCTGGGCGAACAGATCGCTGCGGGCACCCTCCGGCCAAAACACGTGCTGCGCGATATCGACGAGGGGGATACCATTGTTGACGAATCGATGCAGATTGAAAAGTTCCTGGAAACCATCGACCAGATCAAGGAAATTGACGTTGAAAACCAGCTGCTTCGTGAGCGTCTTTTTTCCGATGAAGATATGCCCGCAGATGAGCAGCGCCGTGTCAAGCGTTCGGTCCGCCGGCGCAACAGGAAGATTTTTGAACTCTTCAAGGACTGGCGGCTTGAAAGCGATGTGATCGAGGAAATTGAAAGAAAGATAACCGAGCAGGTGGAATGGTTCGAGACCACCAGCAAGGTTTTCTGTGAATGCGCGGCGGTATTTGAAGCGCCGATTACCGAAGTCCGGGAGCGCATCCTTGTGGCCAAGGGGGACGTGTTCATTAAATGGGCATGCACTTGTATTTCCCAGGAGCCCGAAGAGATCCGAAATATATACGAGGATCTGGTAAAAATTCATACCCAGATGGATATACGGGAGCGTGAGATAAAGTCATCGGCACGCGGGCTGAAACGTATTATGGCCCGAATCGAAGAAGGGCACCAGAAAGCCAAGGATGCCAAGGGGGAGCTGGTCCAGGCCAACCTCCGCCTGGTGGTGAGCATTGCCAAAAAATATACCAACAGGGGATTGCAGTTCCTTGACTTGATCCAGGAGGGGAACATCGGCCTGATGAAGGCGGTTGACAAGTTTGAATACCGGCGCGGTTATAAATTTTCAACGTATGCCACCTGGTGGATACGCCAGGCCATAACACGGGCCATCGCCGACCAGGCACGGACCATACGTATACCGGTTCACATGATTGAAACCATCAACAAGCTTATTCGTACGTCGCGCTATCTTGTCCAGGAAATGGGGCGTGAGCCGTCGCCCGAAGAAATCGCTGAAAAAATGGAAGTACCCATCGAAAAGGTTCGAAAAGTGCTTCGCATCGCGCGTGAACCCATATCCCTGGAAACGCCCATTGGCGAGGAAGATGACAGCCATCTGGGGGATTTTATTGAAGACAAGACCTTCATGTCGCCTTCCGATGCTGCGGTCAATCTGAACCTTTCGGAGCAGACCCGCAAGGTTTTGACGACCCTAACCCCCCGCGAGGAAAAGGTTCTTCGCATGCGATTTGGTATCGGGGAAAAGTCGGATCATACCCTGGAGGAAGTCGGAAATGATTTTGACGTGACGCGTGAGCGTATTCGCCAGATAGAAGCCAAGGCCCTCAGGAAACTGCGACATCCGACGCGAAGCCGTAAGCTGAAGCATTTTATCGACTCATGAATAGCTGTATTTCATACATTACCCTTGACAAACAGGGATCAAGCCGTTAGGTAGCTTCTAACCAAATCACTTTCTCTGAAAGGGCCCATAGCTCAGCTGGAAGAGCCACCGGCTCATAACCGGTCGGTCCCAGGTTCGAATCCTGGTGGGCCCACCATTTGGCAATGAACAGCAACTCGCAATGAAAAAAAGATAATACAATCGGTATGCGGCAATCCTATAAAAAAAACAGGCGTACACAAAAGGGCGTGGCGATTCTTATCCACGCCCTTTTTGCCCTGTTGCCGGACGGATACCAATGTATACAATAACTCGGGGGTAAAATGCCTACAGTCGCCGATATAATTCATATCATGGATCAAATGGCACCACGGCGACTGGCGGAAGAATGGGATAATATCGGTCTGCACTACGGTGATCCGGACTGGACGGCTTCAACTGTTTTTGTTTCTCTCGATCCCACCATAAAAGCCATTGAAGCAGCCGCCTCTGCGGGTGCCGGAATGCTGGTTACTCACCATCCGCTCATTTTCAAGCCTGTAAAACATATACATACAAAAAGTCCGGTCGGTGCCGCAATTGATCTTGCCGCCAGAAAGCGGATCGCCGTTTTTTGCGCCCACACCAATCTGGACGCCGCTGCTGGCGGTATCAACGACGTACTTGCCGAAAAAATAGGACTGAACGTGACCGGACCATTATCTTCCGCTCCGGGGGTACGGCGATACAATCTGGTCGTATTTGCACCGCCTGATGATGCCGAGCGCATACTGGAAGCCATATCCGGCACATCCGCAGGAATAATTGGCAATTACAGGGGGTGCTCCTTTCAAAGCAGGGGCATCGGTCGGTTTATTCCGGGCAGAGGCAGCAATCCGTATGTAGGCTCTCCCGACCAACCGGCACAGGTCGATGAAATTCGTATCGAAATCCCTCTGTATCTCAATGATATCGACGATGTGGTAAAACAAATCAAAGCCAATCACAGTTATGAAACCGTCGCATATGATATATACCCGCTTTACACGGAAAAATCCGGAACCGGGATCGGCCGGATTGGTGAGTTTTCGAAAGAACGCAGCCTGCTCCAGGTGGCAGAAGACATCAAAGAAGCGCTGTCCTTGAAAATCGTCAAGATTGCCGGTCCTCCGGAGATTCCGGTGAAAACGGCTGCCGTATGCTCGGGGGGCGGTTCGTCAATGGTGGGCGATTTTCTTGCTTCAAGTACCGATGTATATGTCAGCGGAGACCTGAATCATCACGTTGCGCTCGATATTGCGGCACACAACCGGGGCCTGATTGATATCGGGCACTTTGCATCCGAACAGGTTGTCGTGCCCGTGCTTGCCAGCCGTATCCAGGAAGAGGCAAACAAGAAATCCATTGATGTGAAAGTGATTCCATGGCGTGATGAGCCGGACCCCTTTGTGCACATGTAATCGTCGCCACAATGGAAAAAAACGATTTGGCGCTTCATAAGCGACCATTAAGATAATTTACAATAGGAGAATCTCGTAGGGGCACCCCTTGCGGGTGCCCAAATTCCGGGCACCCGCAAGGGGTGCGCCTACAGGCCCACATTCTAATGCAAAAATTAGTAATTCTCCTGCGTATTGTGAGGAGAACTGCCACTAACACAGGTACAAATACGTAATCGCCCTGAAAAATTCTGACAACCCCTGACAGCCGGATATACGCACATGGAGTCCATCACGAGAGAAAATCTGGAATTGATGATTGCATTGCAGGCCGCAGAAACGGATGCCGCTTGTATTGAATCCGTTTTGGAGGCCTTGCCCGCCCAGATGGAAGCATTTGTCAACGAGTTTGATGAAGCGACCGCTTTGGTTGAATCGAAGAAAATGCTTGCAGATGAGCTGAAAAAAAAATATCGATCCCTTGAGGCGGCTTTTGAAACCAACCAGGAAAGAATTAAAAAGAGAAAAGCCCAGCTTAACTCCGTTAAAACAAACAAGGATTACCAGGCGATGTTAAAGGAAATCGATGATATACAGAAAGCATGCTCCCAAATGGAGGACGAAATGCTTCTGTGTCTCGATGATATGGAAGCAGCGGAAGCCGGGTTGACCGCTGCAAAGGATCGGTATTCGGAAAAAAAAGATATTATTGAGCGGAAAAAAAAGGAAATTGAAACGCTTTCCGCTGTTGAACAGGGAAAATTGGAACAATTGAAGGAGAAAATCTGGAAAATAGCGGACAAGCTTGATCCAAAGCTGAAAAAGCAGTACTATAATATCAAAAGCAAATCAGGGGGAGTAGCGATCGTTTCGGTAAACGGGGGTATTTGCAAGGGGTGTCATCTGAATATCCCGCCGCAGCTTTACAATGAGCTGCACAGGGAAAATGAGCTTCGCTTCTGTCCCCATTGTTACAGGATGATTTATGTTCTATATTAATAGAATAGGGGTTGTAACAAGGCAGGCTTTTTAACAGGTCTGGTCGATATGGTTCAGACGATCGCGGGCCGTTGCGTTACGGCTGGAGGAAAGTCCGAACACCACAGGGCAGGGTGCTCCATAACGTGGAGTCGCGGCAACGTGAAGGAAAGTGCAACAGAAAGTATACCGCCCCGCGTTTTTTGCGGGGTAAGGGTGAAACGGTGCGGTAAGAGCGCACCAGTTCTCCGGGCGACCGGGGAAGCTTTGTAAACCCCACCCGGTGCAAGACCGAATAGGGGAGCGATTGAGGGCGGCCCGTCCGAAGCTCCCGGGTAGGTCGCAAGAGATGCCGTTGTAAAACGGCATCCAAGATGAATGATCGTCGCCCGTTATCGGGGTAACCTGGTTGACGGGAACAGAATTCGGCTTACGAGCCATATCGGCCATACCAATAACCGCCAAAATATACATGGATGTCTTGTCAAATAATGGATAGCACGAACGAAGCATGTGATCTTGGATTTGCCGAAAGGGTGAAATTTTATTCGCGCCCCTATATTCGCTGTCTTCTTTACATAGGGGATACCGACAGCGGAAACAACTTGTTTACAAAGAGTCTTTATTCCAAGTTGATCACAAGTTCTCATCTGCTTGAAGACCTGCTTGATTTTCACGGCGCCAAGAACAACTCCAACTGGTATTTTTATCGTGAACTTGCGGCTGCCGTCAGGCATCTGAGCCTTGCCGGGTATTCCCAGAAACACATTTTGAACCGCCTTGTGTTTTATGACATTGACCGGAAAGAAGATTTCAGGAAGCACGGTGAGATCGTCGCTGATTTCATTAACCGTTCCCTGATCAATCTGGCACCGGTCATCACCCAGGAAGCCGCGCGTCTTGGTGCTTTTAACAATACCATTTCTGCGTACCCCGCATTCCAGTTTCCAGATGTTGTTACCGGAGAAAAGCTGGAATACGATATTGATGACGAGGACAAGGATCAGCAGCAGGACCATATTGTACGGATATCCAACGAATTTATTTCCATCGCGGATGATTTCGACACCTACGAATTCTATGAGGCCTATGATCTGGAGGGGCTAAAGGATCTTGTGCCGGAAAAAGTCAATGAAGTGTCGATCCGGCGTTTTGAAATGCTGGTGCACAAT
The DNA here is from genome assembly GCA_011389515.1 of Desulfobacteraceae bacterium. GTDB lineage: Bacteria > Desulfobacterota > Desulfobacteria > Desulfobacterales > Desulfosalsimonadaceae > B1SED10-16. Next base: position 34,573 of record JAABUA010000022.1, on the reverse strand, counting down.
CTTCAGTCTTCTTTTGATACGTATGTTATTCACGGCGGATTTCAGTTCGGCAACCGCAGGCTGAAACAGTTTCGTTCCTACTTTTCCGTAATTTTTCATCTGCTCCAGATCATGGGGCGCCTTCTCCATTTTTACGAACGGCACCTGATTGAAGTCGGATACAAAAGCATCTACAAGGAAGTCCGAGAAAAACTCTCAACGCTTGTGGCGCCGGATCGTCTGCTGGATTGTACCATCAATTACGGTCTTCATTTCGTAAATCATTACTTTATGACCGGCCGTATCGTATCCTTTGAAATATTGAAGGAAAACGTGGAGAAAGGGATGATTCATGTACCCATACCCAGGGACCTGGGGTTTCATTGCCGCCCGAGCCTTCTGGTGGCAAAAGTTGTTCAGAAATACGGCGGGCAGGTGGAGTTGGTGGTCAACGGCGACCGCTTTGATGCCGGCAGCGTGCTCGACATACAATGGGCAGGCGGTAAGATCCAGAAGGAAAAAATCAACGAGGTGGTATTTGAAGGTGATGTGCGTGCGCTTCGGGATATAGAGATACTGGCGGGGGTAAATTACGGGGAAGACCGCATGGGCAAGGGAATTTCACTGCCAAAGGACCTTCATTACCTGAAATGATATTTACAGTGCGGCATACAGTCTGATGGCATCAGCAATCATACTTGCTGCGGGCAGTGGTAAACGGATGAACAGCGCCCTGCCGAAACAGTATATGGACCTGGCGGGCTTGCCGGTTCTTACACGCACCCTCATGGTTTTTGACAAGCATCCTGCCATCGAACATATTTTCCTTGTCGTCTCCGCCAATGATACTGCGTATTGCCGCCAGCACATCCTTTCCAATAATTCATGGGGAAAAACCGTCCGTCTTGTCACCGGTGGAAAAAAGCGCCAGGATTCCGTTTATAACGGCCTGAAAGCAGCAGGAGCCAATATCGGTGAGGGCGAAATCGTCCTTATACATGACGGTGCCCGTCCTTTTGTGTCAAAAGACATGATAACCGAATGCATCGAGGGTGCTCGAGAGTGTGGCGCCTGCATCCTCGGCATTCCGGCATCGGACACACTGAAGCGGGTGGATTCCCGGGGCATTATCTATGGCACCATTTCGAGGGAAAATGTCTGGATGGCCCAAACGCCGCAGGCATTTTCCCTGAAGCTGATCCGGGACGGATTTGAAAATGCGATGAAAAAGGGTCTTTCGGTTACAGACGATGCGGCAGTTCTTGAAAGCTTCGGTATTCCTGTACGGATCATACCCGGTAGCCGGAACAACATGAAAATTACAACTCCCGAAGATTTTGATTTTGCCGTTGCCATGCTCAGATCTGTTGTTCTGCCCTGATCCCGGTTTGAAAAAAAGGCCTCCAGCGATTATCTTTTTTGGAAGATGTTTGATGCACGCGTAAAAAGTCTGATTTCAGATGGCGCCGTAAAAAGTTCAAGATCAAGACTTGCGCAATTTCGAAGAATGCCGAGTACTTATCTGTACGTGAGATTTTGAGAAATTGCGCGTAACGCAGACATTGGACTTTTTACGGTGCCATCATGTTTGACGGGAAAAAACAGATACTTTTTTAAGGGGGATACATGATAGACACGATCATGAACGTTATCAAGGAAAGACGCAGCGTACGGAATTTCGAAGACAGACCTGTTCCTGAAGAACTGCTTCAGACCGTTCTGGAAGCCGTGCAATGGACACCGTCGTGGGCAAATACCCAATGCTGGGAAATCGTGGTGATCAAAGACCCCGAGGTGAAGACACGGGTACAGGAGGCGGTACCCAAATCCAATCCTGCATTCAAATCCATTGTAAACGCGCCCGTGGTCCTTGCCCTGTGCGCTAGGCTCAATGACTCAGGATATTACAAAAATGCAGTTACCACAAAGTTTGGCGACTGGTTCATGTTCGATCTGGGGCTTGCCGCCCAGAGCATTGTGCTTGCCGCCCATGCAGCGGGCCTTGGCACGGTTATCACCGGGCTTTTTGAACACGACAAGGCCGCCGCAGCCGTAAACATGCCTTCCGGGCATGAACTGGTATCTCTGATACCCATGGGGTATCCGTCAAAAATCCCATCCGCGCCCAAGCGCAAAGAGATCAAAGAATTTACACGGGAAAATACTTTTTAGGCGAATGTCAATTGCCATTTTATGGCAGTTTGCCGTAAATATCGGCGATAAATCGCCTTGATACCGCCTCCATGGCCTTGCTCATTGATCGGGCAAGTTCATGGGGGTTGTTTTTTTTAAGGGGTATGACCTCATTGTACGTTCTTTGCAACAGGATTTTCCCGGTCGTTGCGGCGGGATCCATGCGCGTCAATGTCATTCTTAAAACGAGTACCGCCTCCCACTGGGTCTTTTCATCGTTTTCGTAAAAATCGATAATCACACCTTCGATCCTGTGCGTTACTCCCTTCCCGGCCGGCATTGATACGGCCGCATCGACAATTTTTGAGGTTTCGATATCGCGCAGCAAAAGGGATGTCAGCATCTCCGCCGGGGTGGAGACCCACTGGTGGTAGGCGTATCTGTTTCGCTGGTAGGGGCTGTCTGCATAAACCATATGCGTTGTGTTGTACGGTGGCTGTGCGTGAAGTCTCGGTAAATGGATGACAAGCGGTTTTTCGGTTCTGTTATGCACGGCCGGCAATGGGTCCGGCGGGGTGTAATAAAGGGCATAATATGTAACGGGTTCCGGCTGATGGCGGCTAACCCCGCATCCGCCGGTAAGCAGAATCGCTCCGCCCGCAAAAAGAAGAATGCATATTATCATTTGTTTTCGCATATGAATACGCTTTATTTTTCAATTGGTTTGGGCGCTGCGGGGCGCCCGAAAAAAAGCTGGGGCGGATGGTTCGCCAACTGATCCATTAGCCTGTTCATGCTTTCCGCAGCTTGTTGCAGATCGTCCATAATGATCATGAGTCTCTGATCATAGGCATCGATGCGGGTGTCCGTTTCCGCGGCCATGGTGGACGCGTGATTAAAAAAATTGGATGCATTTTCAATTGCCTTTCCCGCATTCGCGATGGATTTTTCGATCGGCTCCCTGTTTGCTTCAAGAAACAGATCCACCCGGTCTGCCGTCTGGCGACTTTTTTCAATCATCTCGGAAAATTCCTGCAATGCCGTCAATAGGGTGGCGTGCATTTCTTCCCACTGTGTCATGTCCAGTATGGCGTTGCTTTTTTCAATGGTTTTGCGAATGCCTTCGGAAATTTCCCCGATTCTGGCTTCATCGATCATCCTGTTGAAATTGTCGATGGCCGTTTCCATCCCGGCGGATATTTCTTTTACTCTGAGATCCTGCAGGTTGGTGATGATGTTGTCCACCCCGGCAATCATTCGTGTCAGTTCGGCCGGCTGTGTAGCGATAATGGGGTATTCCGGCTCAAAGGCAAGGTCCGGCGTTTTTTCCCTGTCTTCCGGGGACGCCCTTTCAAGGTCGATATACATGATGCCGGTGATGCCGATGGTGCGGATGGTTGCCAGCAGCGAGGTCGGATCAGCCAACTCCGCATCGATGATCATCACGACTTCCACAAGGTCGCCATCGGGCGCCAGGCCAAGGGATTCTACCAGTCCCACTTCAACGCCGCGGTATCTGACTTTGGCTGAGGGGTTCAGCCCCCGGACCGAGTCCTTGAAATAGCCGACATACCGTTGCCCATCTTGAAAGTAATCGGAAAGCCCGATGATTACGGTAAAAAAAGTAATCAGGGTCAGGCCGACGAGGACAAAAAGTCCTACTGAGAATTTCTGGCGGGTACTCGGCATAGCACTTTCCTGTTGGAAATAATCGAACGGTTTGTTGCGCCCTGTTCTTCTATTATACAAAAAAATATCGTTATTTCAACTATCATGAACACTTTTGCGCATGAAAAAGTTTCTGACGATCGGGTTGTCATGACTGTCTTTGAGCGTGCGGGGATCTCCCTGGGCAATGATTTTCTTGCTGTTTATGTCGAGCATGATTGCCCTTTTTCCAACGGTGAAGATACTGTCCAAATCATGGGTCACGATGACAATGGTGGTGCCGAGCGTCCTGTTGATGTGAAGTATCAGCTCGTCGATTCCTGCTGCGGTGCCCGGGTCAAGCCCGGCGGAGGGTTCGTCCAGAAAGAGGATTTCGGGGTTGAGCGCCATTGCCCGGGCAAGTCCGGCCCTTTTTTTCATGCCGCCGCTGATCTCGTTTGGCAGATGCTGCTCGAAGCATGCCAGCCCTACCATTGACAGTTTCATCCGTACGATCTGAGGGATCAGCCTGCTGTCTATTTTCAAATGTTCGATAATCGGAAGGGCGACGTTTTCGCCAATGGTCATGGAACCGATAAGTGCGCTCCCCTGAAACAGGACCCCGATTTTTTTCAGAAGATTCATAAACGTCTGCTCGTCGGTGCTGGAAATATTCGTACCTCTGATATACACATGCCCTGAGGCGGGCATTTCCAGACCAACCATGTGGCGAAGCAGGGTGGACTTGCCCGAACCGCTTCCACCCATGATGATGAAAATCTCCCCCCGGTTCACGGAAAAGCTGATATCATCCAGGATGAGCTCGTCGGTGTAGCGGACAACGAGGTTCTCTACCCTCAGGCATTCGGTCTGCGGCATTTATTTACCCCCAGTAGATCCGGATCACGGCAAACATGGAATCAAAAAATATGATGAGGAAGATGGCAGTGACCACGGCTGACGTAGCGGCATTTCCGACGGATGCAGCACCGCCTTGTGCCTGGAAACCCCTGAGGCATCCGGTCAGGGCGATCAGAACGGCAAAGACCGATGACTTGAAAAGTCCCCACATGAGTTCAAACAGTTTAATGGCTTCCATAGACTGGTTGATATAGGTGTCCATGCCAACGTCCAGCATTGTCACGCCGATAATCGCGCCGCCGGCAATGGCGAAAATATTGGAGAACATTGTCAGCACCGGCACAACGAGAACGGCCGCTATCAACCGGGGAAGCACCAGAAACAAATTGGGATCAAACCCCATCACAAAAAGGGCGTCTACCTCTTCAGAAATTTTCATGGTGCTTATCTCCGCCGCATAGGCGGACCCTGATCGACCCGCAACCACAATAGCAGTCATGATGGGGCCCAGTTCCTGCACCATGGCCACTGCCACGAGATTTGCAACATAGATATTGGCTCCGTATACCTTGAGCTGCATGGACGAGACAAAGGCGATAATCAGGCCCAGCATCAGGCTGATAAGCCCGACAATGGGAACGGCATCGACCCCGGTCGTTTTCATGTACATTACAATATCCCCGTATCTCAGGGAACGGGGATGCCTCACGACCCTGCCAACGGACATAACAATTGCACCGACAAAGGAGATGAAGTAAACAAAACCTTCATAGGCATTGATCGTGGATGCGCCTGCCTGAACAATAATATTGGGTGAAGCCGGCGGGGTAATCTGGCAGAGGGTGTTCCGGTCAAAATCGGTTATATCAAAGATTATTTTATGCTCCGGACTAGTGCCGGTAACGTCTATGCGACTCTCATCGATCCCCACCATGTTCCGGATTTCGGAAATGGCCATTACCCCGTAATCGTCCAGATGGTTTATCCCGGAGATATCAATGACGGCGTTTTCAAATAAATGTCTGCCGATCTGTGGCCGGACACCTTCAAGTACCTTGTGTACTGTATCGATCACCAGGTCTCCTGCAAGGGAAATATGAAGTGTTCCTGGTGCCGGCGCACTGATTTCAAAGGTGCATGTATCGCGGGAATCCGGTTTCATAAGGGATTATATCGCCTCTTTGGGGCAAAAGGGATAGAACCTATCTCAACATTGTCTTTCGGCCCAATATCTTTGTTGGCATCTTATTTCAAATCCTCGAAATACGCGAGTATGCCTGCGGTTTGAAACAAGACGCCGCAAGGGTCTTGAACCGAAATCCGAATGTTGAGATGGGTTCTATTGTTCTCGTCAAAACTATTGATAACATATCATGATCCTTTGTTTTTCGCAACAGGCTTGCGATATTTTCACCTTGCTGTTAAAAGAAACACACACGCCCCTCTGGGAACATTTACCGAATTTGACCGGACGCAACGGATGACATGAGGATGTAAGGATGGAATGATGCGGTTTTTGAAGACACATGATTTTGGCGAGGTTTTTGGCTGGGAATTGGGTTGGTCGCCCATTGGAAAACCCCTCATGACGACCATCTTCTACCGGGCCGGATCGGTTATCATCGATACGGGTCCGTCTCACATGCGTCCGGAGGTGCTGAAGATTGTTTTGCAAAACCCGCTGGACGCCGTCATTTTGACCCATTACCACGAGGATCACAGCGGCAATGCCGCAGCCATCAGCGAAAATCTGAATCTTCCCGTTTTCGGCTCACCGCTGACGGCGGAGAAACTGTCCAGGCCATACAAGATCCTGCCCTATCAGCATCTCGTCTGGGGTGCCACAGAGCCGCTTAAAATCGATCCTTTGCCGGAGGCCATAGAATCAAAGAGTTTTTCTTTTGTCCCCGTCCATACCCCTGGACATTCTAAAGATCACGTATCATATCACGTCCCGGAACGCGGTTGGCTCTTTTCCGGGGATCTTTACCTTTCCAGCCGGATCAAGTATTTCCGTGCCGATGAAAAAATCCTCGACCAGATCGATTCTTTGAAAAAAGTCCTTTCCCTCCAGTTTGACGCGCTGTTTTGCGGCCACTATCCGCAGCCGGAAAACGGAAAAGCGCATGTCGCCGCCAAGCTACAGTATCTCGAGGACTTTTACGGCAAGGTTTCCGCTCTGGCGGATCAGGGGATGAACGAATCCAGCATTATGAAAACCCTTGGACTCAAAGAGCAGACCCTTGTAAAGGTAATTTGTTTCGGGAATGTCAGTATGAAAAATATGGTCCGGTCGGTGATTGAAGGACGCGATCTCTAATACTTTTATCTTTCCGCCGTCTGCCTGAATTTTTCCAGCTGTCTCCGGTAATAGTCCCGGTCTTCGGCTGCAAGGTAAAGAGCCTGCTTTCCGGTTTCGAATGCCTTCTGGTACTGGCCGTTGACGTAATAGCTTTCGGCAAGGGTATCCAAAATATAGGCTTCCCGGGAGAGCGCTGCCGCCTGGAGGGCAAGGTCAAGGGCCTTTTCTGGTCTGAAAAAACGGGATTCTTCAGCGGTTGCATACAGCCAGGCCAGGTTGTTTAATGGCCTTGCATTATCCGGGGCCAGGTAAATGGTTATTTTATAAGCATTGATGGCTTTTTCAAAATCTCCGATCCCCTGGTACATATCGGCTAGAGCCAGGTGCAGTTCCGAATTTTCAGGGTCTTTTTCAATTTGCTGATTGACAAGCCGTTCGAACAGGTTTGTGGAAATCATCCGGCTTGCTCCTCCCGCGTGAAGATGGTAGCCGCCCCACCCGAACATGATCATTACAATGAAGTATACAGCGATGCTGATCCGGATTTTCCGGTTGTGATGACGGATCCACTTTCTGTTGGTCTCGCATTTTTTCAGGTAATTGATCCGTTCGGTAATGGAAAAATGATGCCAGTTGGGTTGGTCAGGCGATTGACCGCTGTATGCGGCGATTTTTTTGAAAGTCGTGATCAGCGGTTGGGCGGAATCCATGAGCCGGTAAACGAAAATATCGGCCTGTCTTTCGAAATTGCGCATAAAATAACCGAAAACATATCTGAAATAAAACAGAAAGATCAGGATCATGGCAAAGGAAAACATTATGGGGACCATTGCAGAACCCCTGTCTCCGGAATCGCCGAACCAGCCGAATGCGGCGTTCAGATAGATGATCGCCCAAATGATGAGATCCAGCGTTGAAAAGGCAATGATAAGATAGCCTACAAAAAAGAACAGATAAAAAACAAGGTGTTTCAGCTTGACGTGGCCGATTTCGTGGGCGATTACCGCGTCTATTTCCACGGGGTTGAGGTGCTGAAGCAGGCCGGGAGTGACCAGAATATACCGGAAGCGGCTTACAAGCCCCATGACGCCTGCAGTAATCATTTTTCCGCCGAATAGCGGCCACAGCATTATATTTCGGTAGGATATGCCCGCTTTTTTACACATGTGCTCTATGCGAAATCTTGTATACCCCGGTGCAAGGGGTCTGCATCCCCAGAAGCGTTGAATGAGTCCAGGCCCGATTATGGCGATGATAAACAGGAAAACGAGAAAATAGACAATCTGCCCCTCGGAGGACATAAGAAAGTCTTTGGGGGCGTCAAAGGGAAGCACGGTAATAAAATCCACCATGATGGACAGAAAAAACCATGGCAGAAGCACTGGTATGGAAAAAGAGATGTTGGAAGTTACGTATTGCCAGCGTGATGTGCCGCTCTGGTTCAGCTTTTCGTAGAGATCGTATGCCGAAGCCCAGACAAGCGAGAGATACAGCACAAAAAGACATAGAAAAAAGACGGCTTCAAGGGTTGGAAATATCCTGAAAATCCATATATACTGCAGGTAAGCACCCAGATTGATCACGTATATGACAAAGGCAAAGGCACCGATTGCCAGGATGGACATCCGTGCAAGAAGCCCATTAAAAGGATCTTCCATCCTGTAGAGGTCTCCTGCATCATATGCTTTTTCCAGCTTGTTGAACAGAAGCCTCGCAAGGGCAGCAAAGGCGGCTGTCACGGTCAGAAGCATCAGCAGTGCCTGGTAAAAAGGCACGTCCATCCTTGCCGGGGGCTGGTAGGTCGTGTAAATCAGAAGTGCGACAATGAAGTATATGAAGTTTCCGAACATTTTCGGCCAGTGGTTACGTGGTTTCGTGTTGTGGATAGTACCGCTGTTTTTCGCTGTAAATGCAGCCGCAGTATTGCTGGCGATACATTTTTTCGGCAATGGATTTGTCGCGGCCGGTTTCCCATCCCTTGCGGAAATCCTCGTAATAAAACGGTATGCCCACCGTTTTTGCCACAGACTCACCGATTTCAGCGATCATGTCATGCTTCTGGAATTTGCTGTAGAGCAGGGTTGAGGAAAAGAAGTCAAACTTACCGTTTTTTGCCAGCTTTGCCGTTGTGAAAAGGCGTTCATGATAACAGATGCGGCACCTTTCCGTTTCCCGGAAAATCATTTTTCGCAGAAAATCCTCCAAATCATAGCCCTGCTGGTAGATTACCTTCAGATCATTTGCTCCTGCATACCGGCGAAGGGTTTCCTCCCGCCTGATGCATTCGGTATATGGATGGATGTTGTACCGGTAAAAAAAACCCATGACCGCAAAATCCTTTTCTCGAAGCGCATCCAGCGGGTAGATCGTGCATGGGGCGCAGCATGTGTGCAAAAGGATTTTCATGGCCTGTCTCCGAAAATGGCGGTACCAATGCGAACAAGGGTGGCGCCTTCCTCCACCGCAGCCTCATAATCCCCGGTCATTCCCATGGACAATTCCGTCATGGAGACGTTATCGATGCCGGCATCCTCGATTTTCTTTTTCAGGTCAGCCGTATTCCGGAAAAAAGGCCGGACGTTTTCAGGTGCATCAAAAAAGGGGGGCATGGTCATCAAACCACGAACCGATATGTTTTCAAGACCGCTGATGCGCGTGATCAAATCGACTGCATCGCCGGGCGAAACCCCCGACTTGGTTGCCTCCTGACCGGTGTTTACCTGGATCAAAACCGGCTGGATTCTGCTGTTTTTCGCTGCTTGCCGGTTAATTTCCGTGGCGAGTTTTTCACTGTGAACGGAATGGATCAGATCGAAGTGGCGGATCGCAAATTTTGCCTTGTTTGACTGGAGCCTGCCGATAAAATGCCAGGAGATGTCGCGGGAAGACAAAGCGTCGATTTTTGCAAGGCTTTCCTGGATGTAGTTTTCTCCGAGGATGCGAAGTCCGGCTGTCACTGCCTCGCTGATCCGGTCTGGAGAAACGGTCTTGGTCACGCCGACAATCTTTACGGCATCGGGGTTTCGGCCGGATCGAATGGCGGCTTCGGCGATTTTGTGCCTGATCCTTTCCAGGCGTCTGGATATTGTTTCCATAACCCTTTACCCGGTCTTCACGGTTACCTTGTCATAGCGCCGCACGCGGCAAGGTGATCCACCACTTCCGCAAGGGGCAGCCCAACCACGTTCGTGTAAGACCCGGAGATGCGGCTGATCATAAACGCCCCTATGCCCTGTATGGCATAGCCGCCCGCCTTGTCATACGGCTCCTGTTTGCTGGTGTACCAATCGATTTCCGCTTTGCAAAGCGCTTTAAACGTTACGCTTGAAATTACCACGTCGGTAAACCGGTGTCCAACGGTTTGGTTAAAAATGCTGTATCCCGTCAATACCCTGTGCGTCCGCCCGCTTAATCGGGCGATCATGGATTTTGCCTCCTCGCGGGAATACGGTTTGTTTAAGATGATATCGTCTATGGTGACAATAGAGTCGGCACCGATAACCCAATGATCCGGATACCTGCAGGATACGGCGCCGGCCTTGGCAATGGAAAGCAGCCGTACAGCATGTTCCGGGTTTTCGGAAGATATGGCATCTTCATTCACACCGCTTTCGACCGTCAAAAAATCGATATCCAGGCTTTCCAGCATTCTTTTGCGCCGGGGGGATTTTGACGCCAGGATGATTGGCGGTGTAATGTTGGCCGTATTGGACATGGCGCATCCTTACCAGATACACGTATCTTTTACAAGATACAAAGACGGCCGCCGGAAATCCCACTTGATTTCTACTTGCATTTAAAAGTCAGTTTCAGTATTACATAGCGTAAATTCTATTGGCCGGTACGAGCGACCGTGCCTGGGTGGCGGAATAGGTAGACGCAAGGGACTTAAAATCCCTTGAGGCATGTCCTCGTACGAGTTCGATTCTCGTCCCAGGCACCACAAATCAAAAAGGGTGTGTACAATGAATGTCTGTATTGTTGGAACGGGTTATGTCGGACTTGTTTCGGCAGCATGTCTTGCTGAGACCGGAAACCATGTCTACTGCGTGGATATCAATGACAATATCATCAATCGGCTGAACCAGGGGGAAGTTCCTATATACGAACCCGGAATCGAGGAATATGTCCGCAGAAATGTTTCCGGCAAAAGGCTTTTTTTTACCACCTCCCTTGAAGAAGCCATGGCCGAGTCGATGTTTATTTTTAGCTGTGTTGGAACCCCGCCGAATCCGGACGGGTCGGCCGACCTGTCCGCAGTGTTTAATGTGGCACACCAGATCGGCCGTCAGATGAACGATTACAAGATCGTGGTCAACAAATCGACGGTCCCTGTCGGCACTGCGGACAAGGTTCGGGGAATTATAACGGAAGAGCTACGGGTTCGCAACGTTGACATCCCTTTTGATGTGGTGTCCAATCCTGAATTTTTAAAGGAAGGGGATGCGGTCAATGATTTCATGAAGCCGGACAGGATCATCATCGGCACGGACAATGCGGAAACTGCCGACCTGCTTTCCGACTTGTACGCACCGTATGCCCGAAGCCGGGACAAGCTGATCGTCATGGGCGTGCGCAGTGCGGAAATGACCAAGTACGCCGCTAACTGCATGCTCGCAACCAAGATTTCATTTATAAACGAAATTGCAAACATCTGTGAAAGCGTGGGGGCAGATGTGCGCGACGTTCGGGTAGGCATCGGATCGGATCAGCGGATCGGATACCATTTTATTTATCCGGGCCTGGGGTACGGCGGTTCATGCTTCCCCAAGGATGTCAAGGCGCTGATTCAGACGGCCCTTGCCAGCAAATACCAACCGGGCCTGTTGACTGCGGTGGAAGAAGTCAACCATCAGCAGAAGTTCCGGATGGTCGAAAAAATCAGATCCTATTTTTCAGACAAGGGCGGGATCAAAGGGAAAACCCTTGCGGCATGGGGTTTGTCATTCAAGGCCAACACGGATGATATTCGCGATTCAGCGGCGATATACCTTCTTTCTGCATTGATTGACGAGGGCATGCACGTGATCGGGTATGATCCTGTTGCAGGCGAAAATGCCAGGAGATACTTCACGGACAATCCCGGTTTTGAAACGGCGGAGGACCAGTATGATATGCTGGACAGGGCCGATGCACTTGCCGTGCTCACCGACTGGAACCAGTTCCGAAATCCCAATTTCAAGAGGATAAAGCAAAAACTGAAATTCCCTATTGTGTTCGACGGCCGGAACCTTTTTCCGAGCAACACAATTTCCCGCTTCGGTCTTGGCTGCATCCAGGTCGGGCGTCCGCCAATCGCATCCCCGCAATAGCCGTTGGATGGGGGCAGGCAAGCCCGGCACGGGAGAGGGAAAAAAGGGGGTGCGCGGTGAGAGAAGGGTATGAATGAATGCGGCATTTTAATAAAATAAATAAAAAGGGGGCTCTCCGGGATGGAAAGCCCCCTTTTTTCGAATTTCAGGTTTCGTCCGTTTCCGATGGCAGGGTTATCGGGAAACGATACGAACCCGGCGGGGGAAAACTGAAGTTCAATTATAAATGAAAAAAAAACCATGTCAACAAGATAAATTCAATTTTTTTATATGAACACAGTTTCAGGGAGCTAACGCAAAGATATGGAGTTGTCCGAAGAACAGCGGATGGCGGTTGAGCATACCGGTTCCGCACTGGTGGTGGCCGGTGCCGGATCAGGGAAAACCAGGGCCTTGACCGCCAAGATCGCCCATTTGATCGATCAAGGGTTTCTGCCGGAAAAAATTCTTGCCATTACTTTCACCAACAAGGCCGCCGATGAAATGAAGCGCCGGCTGGTGGATATAACCGGACTGCCCATGGAACGCTTTCCCTGGGTCCGCACCTATCATTCCGCCTGTTACCAGATCCTTCGAAAGCATTGCAGAAAGCTCGGTTTTGACGTGCCGCTCCAGATCTATTCCATTTATCACCAGCAGAAACTGATCTCCGAGATCCTCATTGCGCTGAACATCGACAAGAAATATATGCACTCCGTCCGCGCGGCAATTTCACACGCAAAAAATTCCGGCAATCCTGCAGGGTATTTCGACACCTGCAAGCGCATCGGGCCGTTTCGGCTGTCGGAAATATACGGCCGATACGAAAAGGTACTGTTTGAAAAAAACGCGGTCGATTTTGACAACATCCTGATGCTGACCCGAAATCTTCTCCGGGACCACGAGGACGTAAGAAACAATTATCGCAGCTATTTTACCTACATCCTGGTCGACGAGTACCAGGACAGCAACGACCTTCAGGAAGAGCTCACCCGGCTGCTTCTTGGAAACGGAAACCTTTTCTGCGTGGGGGACGACTGGCAGGCAATTTACGGATTCAGGGGAAGCAACGTTAACAATTTTCTGCGTTTTGAAAAAAGTTTCAGCGCCGCCAAAATTTTCCGGATGGAGCAGAACTTCCGGTCAGCCGATGAAATCGTTTCCGTTGCGAACCGGTTGATTCGTAATAATCGTGACAGGATGGATAAAACCTGTTTTTCCAGCAAGACCGGCGGCGGCATAAAAATCGAGCATTTTTTTTCAGACGGCGAGGAGGCGGAGTGGGTCGTCAGCAATATGATCAAGCTCAACCGGCAGGGAATCGCCTACGGAAAAATGGGAATCCTTTACCGGACCAAGTTCTGTTCATTCCCTTTTGAGCAGGCCCTGCGCTCAATTGGTATACCGTATCGCATGCTTGGGGATCGCGGCTTTTTTGAAAGAAAGGAAATACTCGATATCAATTGCTTTTTGGCCGCAGCTGTATTTGAAAAAGACGATGCCTCGTTTGAACGGGTCATTAACACGCCGAAGCGGGGAATCGGTCCGAAGATGATCGAAACCCTGAACCGTTATCGTGTCGATGGCAGCGGTCTTCAGGGAGCCGTCCGCCGCGCAGTGTCGGAGAAGATTCTTACGCCGAAAATTCACGGGGCCCTTGTTTCCCTTCTTTCCATGATAGACGACATAAGAGATATGAAGCCGGACCAGGCCATTCGGACCATCATGGACAGGGCGGACTACTATGAGCATCTCAGGGCATATGCAAAAACCGAAGGCGATTACACCGCCCGAAGGGAAAATATCGAGCAGTTGATATTTGCGGCTTCAAAATATGACAATCTTCTGGAATACATTGAAGATGCCGCATTGATCCGTGAAGACAGGGCCGATGAAGAACAGGAAGAAGCGTTGTCCGGCGGGGTATGCCTTTCCACCATCCATGCCAGCAAGGGGCTTGAATACCATGTTGTTTTCGTGGTCGGATGCGAGGAAAATCTGCTGCCGCATTGGAAATCCATGGAGTCGGAAGAAGAACTCCAGGAAGAACGCCGCCTGATGTATGTCGCCATGACCCGGGCGGAAAAATATCTCTTCCTTAGCTCAGCCGGCTACAGAAAGGGGCAGTACAACCCCAGAAGCAGATTCCTGGAAGAAATTTCTGCTGCTTGACACTTTGATTATCAAACCGTATTATCGGATTGGTTTTTTAGAAGCATCTTTCCCGGGCCGTAGGCCCGAATCACCAATACAAGATCCGGAGGAATCCATGACAGAAATCGTTGATATTATGGCAAGAGAAATCCTTGATTCTAGGGGTAACCCGACCCTTGAAGTCGATGTGTTTCTGGAATGCGGGGCAACGGGACGTGCCGCGGTCCCTTCCGGGGCCTCCACCGGCGCCCGTGAAGCATTGGAACTCAGGGATGGCGACAAATCAAGATACGGCGGCAAGGGCGTAACCACTGCGGTCGATAATGTCAATGAAATCATTGCACCGGAAGTCTGCGGAATGGATGCCGCCGACCAGTACGAGTTGGACATGGCAATGATCGAGCTTGACGGGACCGAAAACAAGTCGAAACTCGGTGCCAACGCCATTTTAGGCGTTTCCATGGCGACCGCCCGGGCTGCCGCCGACGCCTATGGCCTCCCCTTGTATCGCTACCTGGGCGGCATCAACGCAAAATATCTCCCGGTTCCAATGATGAATATCGTTAATGGCGGGTCGCACGCCGCAAACAACTTGGACATTCAGGAATTCATGATCATTCCGGTCGGAGCCCAAACCTTTGCCGAAGCCGTCAGGATGGGTGCCGAAATATTCCATAACCTGAAAAAACTGCTGTCCGGCAAAAATATGGTCACCGCTGTCGGAGATGAAGGCGGTTTTGCCCCCGATCTGAAGTCCAATGAAGCTGCCCTGAAATTGATAATCGAGGCCGTGGAGAGGGCAGGGTACAAGCCGGGGAGCGATGTGGGTCTTGCACTGGATGCGGCAGCAAACGAATTCTACAAGGACGGACAATATATACTGCAGTCGGAAAAAAGAAAATTGAGCTCAGAGGAGATGATCGACTATTATGCGGATCTGATCGACCGGTATCCTATTTTTTCCATTGAAGACGGTCTTGCGGAGCAGGACTGGGACAGCTGGCCGCTGATGACCGAAAAACTTGGACGCCTGGTTCAGCTGGTCGGCGACGATGTATTTGTCACCAATCCCAAAATTTTTTCCAAGGGAATTGAGGATGGTCTTGCCAATGCCATCCTGATCAAATTAAACCAGATCGGTACCCTTACAGAAACGCTGGAAACGATTGATATTGCGAAAAGTGCCGGATATTCAACGATTATTTCACACCGTTCCGGAGAAACCGAGGATTCCTTTATTGCCGATCTTGCGGTGGGTGTAACCGGTGGGCAGATCAAGACCGGTTCCCTGTCCAGGAGCGATCGTGTCGCCAAATATAACCAGTTGATCCGGATAGAAGAAGAACTTGGCAGCAGTGCCCGGATCGCCCCGAACATGTTTCTTTCTTAAGACCGCACAGGCAGGTGTGTTCAAATGAAATTCATCGGGAAAGCCGCACGCATGATCATTGTGCTTCTGGTCTGTGCTGCGGCTGGTTTTCATCCTGCGTCATCCCATGGATATGTTCTTCCGGCACCCTATATTCTTGAACAGATGACTGCCGGCATGGGACTGCCGAATCGGTTTCAGGTTACCCAGGCGCTTCACGTGATAAAGGGAAACAGCGAAAACGATAACGAAAGTCAATGGGCGGACCGGGTCATTTATAAACAGGTGCTGCGATACCGCCAGAACGGGATGTTCAGATCCGACATCGCAGACCCGGACTTGAACCATACGTATATTTCCCTGCCGGGGAAAGCGATGACCATTGTCGACGAGACCATCGTATCGGAATCGGAAAGCTGGCTTTACAGCTATGGGGATCTTTTTTCCCATGATGGAAGAAAAAATCTGTCAGAGCGGCTTAAGGACCGTGGCCTCAACGTTCATGTCAGCAGTCTCGGCCGCCTGGGCGATGACATTTGTTATGTCATCGGTGCCCAATATCCGGATACCGGTACTGCACAGTTGTGGATCAGCAGGGAAAACTACATGCCGGTAAGATTGGTTGTAACCGGGGCAGAAAACCATTCGGAAGAACCTGCTGAAGAAATACGTTTTCACCGGTGGAGGCGGTTTGATGGAATGCGATATCCCGGTGAAATCGTGTTTCTGGAAAAAGGGGTTGAAGTTCAGAAGCTCATTGTCACACACATAGATGTAAATCCGGTTTTTGAACTCGGCATATTTGATATTTCTCACTTGAAAGCCGTCTTACAGCAAGCAGATAAAGAAGAGGATGTGCCGGATATTTCCGATGAAATTCAGCAGGAGATTGAACAGTTCAAGAGGATTTTCGAATAACCCAAACGTTAATTATCTTGTGACTTTTACGAGTTCATCAACGTTGCGCAAAGCAAATACTGACAAGGTAGGCAAAAGTCCTGTAAGCTGGTTCTTATGGCCGAGTGAAACGTTTTTATTAATCAGGCAGCATTAAAACACCTTTAAGGATAACCTATGCCAGGCAAAACAAAGTTTATTTTCGTCACCGGCGGGGTGCTTTCATCCCTGGGAAAAGGGCTGGCCTCGGCTTCCATCGGCGCACTGCTCGAAAGCCGCGGATTAAGTGTAACGCTTTTAAAGCTGGATCCGTATATAAACGTTGACCCTGGAACCATGAACCCTTTTCAGCACGGAGAGGTGTTTGTAACCGATGACGGTGCTGAAACCGACCTTGACCTTGGACATTACGAGCGCTTTGTCAATGTCCGTCTGGGGCGCGAAAACAATTATACGACCGGCAAGATCTATGACTCGGTAATCAGCAAGGAACGACGGGGCGACTACCTTGGCGGAACCGTGCAGGTGATCCCGCATATTACCGATGAAATCAAGGCGTCTATTTTCAAAACAGCAGATGATTATGATTTCGTCATTGTCGAGATCGGGGGTACGATCGGGGATATCGAAAGCCTGCCGTTTCTGGAAGCCATACGCCAGTTTCGTTTTGACGCGGGAAAGGAAAATGTATTGTACATTCACCTGACCTATATTCCCTATATCGCCGCCGCCGGTGAACTGAAGACCAAGCCGACCCAGCACAGCGTAAAAGAGCTTCGAAGCATCGGCATTCAACCGGATCTGCTCCTTTGTCGTACCGATCGGTATCTTCCTAAGGAAATCAAAACCAAAATCGCACTTTTCTGCAATGTGAGCCACGATGCCGTTATTACTGCAAAGGACGTGGATTGCATTTATGAAGTGCCGCTGGTTTTCCACCATGAAGGGCTCGATGCGAAGCTGCTGGAAATGTTGAATGTCTGGACCGGAACCCCCCGCCTGGAAAACTGGACCAAACTGGTAGACCACTGCAAAAATCCCGGCGGGAGTGTAACGATCGCCGTCGTAGGGAAGTACACCGATTTGACGGAATCTTATAAGAGCCTCAACGAAGCGCTCTATCATGGCGGTATTGCCAATGAAGCCGCTGTCAAACTTCGGTATATCGATTCCGGCACCCTTGATTCTGACAACTATGAAAAAGAGCTTGCCGGTGTGGACGGTTTGCTGGTGCCCGGTGGATTCGGTTCCAGGGGGATAGACGGGAAAATATTATCCATTACATTTGCCCGTGAGCATGACGTGCCGTTTTTCGGCATATGCCTGGGCATGCAGCTGGCGGTTATTGAAATTGCACGGAATGTCGCAGGGATTGAAGACGCACACAGCTCTGAATTTTACCCAGAGACCGCCTCTCCGGTGATTTACCTCATGACGGAATGGTACGATGAAAGAGCCCAATGCTTCCAGCGGAGGGATGCTTCCTCCGACAAGGGAGGTACCATGCGGCTGGGTGCATATCCTTGTAAAATTGAAAAAGCGACATTGGCGTATATTGCCTACAAGCAGGAAAAAATATCCGAGCGTCATCGCCATCGGTATGAATTTAACATGGCTTTCCGGGAGCAGATGGAAAAGAGTGGTTTGATTTTTTCTGGATTTTCGCCAAAGGGCGACCTCGTCGAAATTGTGGAGCTAAAGGATCATCCGTGGTTTCTGGGATGCCAGTTCCACCCGGAATTCAAATCAAGGCCAATGGTTCCCCACCCATTGTTCAAGGATTTCATCAAGGCCGCATTGCGTCGGAAAACATCCACCTCCGGCAGCGAAAACAAGTGATGCAACCATACCGGAACAGCCGTGTTACACCTCTGCGTGCGCTCCGGAAGGGGGACCGCATCGGGGCTGTCGCTCCTGCAAGCCCTTTTGACCGCGATTTTTTTTTTGCCGGGGTGGCCGTCCTCAATGATTTGGGATTTGAGGTGGTTTGGGCGGATGATATTTTTAAACAGGACAGATACCTTGCCGGACCCGACGCCCTCCGCCTTGAAATGATTCACAACCTGTTTCAAGATTCAACCATAGGCGCCGTATGGTGTGTAAGGGGCGGTTACGGGTCCATGCGGCTGCTGCCGTATCTGAATATTACGGTTATTTGTGAAAATCCAAAACCGTTTATCGGGTGCAGCGATATTACCGCGATGCTGAACTTTATCACCGGCAAGTGCGGTATGGTTACTTTTCACGCCCCTATGATTGCTACTCTGGCCAGCGCGGATGAACAATCCGTTTCTTTCCTTGCATCCGCTTTAACCGAAAACAGGCGGTTGACCATTGCAGCCGATGCGCCATTGACCATAGTTCCCGGGAGCGCAACAGGTATTGTAGCAGGCGGCAATCTCTCTACCATATCCCACTTGCTTGGGACCCCCTTTTTCCCGGATTTTTCCGGTGCCGTTGTATTCCTTGAAGATGTCGGTGAAAAACCGTATCGCATAGACCGGATGCTGACCCAGCTGCTATTGTCGGGAAACCTTGATTGCGCCGCCGGAATCTGCCTTGGCTCTTTCCTCGATTGCGGGGAGGAAGCCGAAATCCGCAAGGTGTTTGAAGACCGGCTGTCATTTTTACCGATTCCCGTGGCGGCAGGCTTTCCCATCGGACATGGTATGCCCAGCCTCACGCTGCCGATTGGCCTTGAGGCCGTATTCGACAGCAAAGAAGGATCGCTTGCCTACACGGAAAGTGCGGTATTATAGCTTCATGAACCGCGATAACGTCATAGAAAAGCGGATGCGCCGGGCGGTCGAGAACGGTGTGTTTCCGGGCGGGATCGTTTGCGCCGCACGGGGAGAGGAGGTGCTTGTCACCGTATCCGCGGGAAGTACCAGTCTTTTCGAAGGCGGCAAAAAAGTCACGCCCGATACCGTTTTTGATCTCGCCTCCCTTACAAAGCCGATTGCAACCGCGCTGGCCGTGATGTTTTTGGTTGCAGAAAAGAAAGTCGATCTTGATGCTTCTGTATGGCCGCACCTGGATCGGCCGCACGGTGATGAAAAAGCAAATATCACCTGGCAGCAGTTGTTGTGCCACAATTCAGGCCTTCCGGACTACCGGCCCTATTACGAAAAACTGCTTGGGTTGCCGGAAAAAAGCCGTAAATCCGCTCTTTGCCGCATGATCATCGATGAGCCCCTTGTTTTTCCGCCGGGGACCAAAACCGTATACAGCGACATCGGTTTTCTTCTGCTCCAGTTCTGTATTGAGGCGGTTACCGGTAAAGCTCTTTCCGCTTTTGTCCAGGATACGCTGTATCCGTCCCTTTCCGTTTCCGGTCTTTTTTTTCCCTCCTATAATGACCGGGGTGTCGATCGATTGGATTATGCGGCAAGCGAGGTTTGCGGTTTCCGGGGACTCCTTCAGGGCGTGGTTCATGACGAAAACGCTTTTGCCATTGGCGGATCAGCCGGGCATGCGGGTCTTTTCGGTACGGTGCAGGCAGTCTACCTGCTTCTCCGAAAACTGCTGGGTATATACCGTGGAGAAATTGAAAACAGATGGTTGCATCCTGATGTTGTCACGCGGTTTTTTACGGTTCCGGACAATGCCCAAAGAGCCCTGGGTTTTGATGTTTGCGCGCCCGAGGGTGCAAGCTGCGGCAGGTATTTCAACAAGTCGCACACCATCGGACACCTTGGTTTTACCGGGACCTCTTTCTGGATGGACCTTGAACGAAACATTATTGTGATTTTGCTGACCAATCGTGTTCATCCTAGTCGTGAAAATCAAAAAATAAAGAAATTTCGACCGGTTATCCATGACGAAATCATGCGATGGATTTTGTGATGCTCCGGGTAAAAGAGAAACGCTTTTCCCGGTGCAATTGCGTTGCGCCCGCCTCCGGGAACAGCTGCCAATCGTATTTTTCTGCTTGTAATGAATGGTCTTTTTTGTTAGCGGTATATATTACTATATCCCGCCTAAAGCGGCAGAGCCGCAGAAACGTGAACTGAGATAATTCTCTATACCCCGGTGGATCATCATCGGGTCTATATACAGCCAAGGAGGTCAGACTTTGTTTTTGGACTCATTGTTCGGTTTTTTTTCCAGTGATCTTGCCATTGATCTGGGAACGGCAAATACGCTTGTGTATGTCCGGGGCAAGGGCATTGTATTGAGCGAACCTTCTGTCGTCGCTGTCAGAACGGACGGACGCGGAAAAAGCAGGGTGCTGGCCGTCGGGCTCGAAGCAAAAAACATGCTTGGGCGGACCCCCGGCAATATCGTAGCCATCCGCCCCATGCAGGACGGCGTAATTGCGGATTTCGACGTAACGGAAGCAATGCTCCGGCATTTTATTCAGCGGGTCCATAACCGGCGTACTTTTATCCGTCCTCGTATCGTCGTGGCGGTGCCGACCGGTATCACGCCGGTCGAAAAGCGCGCAGTAAAAGAAGCCGCCGAATCGGCAGGCGCCCGGGAAGTGTTTTTGATCGAAGAACCCATGGCGGCAGCCATAGGAGCGGGTATGCCAATTACCGAGCCTGGATGCAACATGGTGGTGGATATTGGCGGGGGAACGACCGAAGTGGCCGTTATTTCACTGTCCGGCATCGTATTTTCCCGCTCGGTTCGCGTCGCCGGGGATAAAATGGATGAAGCCATCATCCAGTATGTCAAGCGTAAATACAACCTGCTGATCGGCGAGCGCACCGCAGAGATTATCAAGATAACGATCGGCAATGCGTTTCCGGAACCGGATAACTATGAGACCATCGAGGTCAAGGGTCGGGACCTGGTATCGGGCATACCGAAAATACTGGCCATTGATTCAGAGGAAATCCGTGTTGCCATTTCCGAGCAAATCGACGCGATCGTGGAGACGACCAAAATCGCTCTTGAACAAACCCCTCCTGAGCTTTCCGCCGACATCGTTGATCGCGGCATCGTGCTGACAGGGGGCGGGGCGCTGCTGAAAAATCTCGATAAACTGCTTCGGGAGGAAACAGGCCTGCCGATTACCATTGCAGAAGATCCACTGTCCACGATCGCCATCGGATCCGGAATGACGTTGAACAACATTGATTTCCTGAAGCAGGTGATAATCGACTAATCCATGTTTTCCAGAAAAACATTGGTAATTGCAGGGCTTTTGCTCCTTGTCGCAGTAAACGGGATCGTTTTTTCGTACAATTATATACGAAAATCCTCTTTTTATCCGGCTGCGGTTGAAACCGCCCTGTTTTTCGCAGGCCCTTTACAGGAAGGTGTTTCCCGTACAACCGGATTTGCGGAAAACATCTGGTACGGGTATTTCAACCTCGTATCCGCAGCCAGAGAAAATGAAAAACTGCGCCGTCAACTATCGGAAGCAATGCAGCAGGTTCATTTGTGCAGGGAAGAAGCACTGTTGAACGCCCGCATCGAATCGTTTCTCGAATTCAAAGAAGAGACGGAATATGAAACGGTCGTAGCGGATGTGGTTGGCAGGGAGCCGTCGGCCTGGTTTCAGTCGATCATCATCAACAAGGGGAAAGCAGACGGGCTGCGAATCGGCCTCCCGGTGATGATTCCCGACGGCATTGTGGGACAAGTGAGTGGTGTTTCGGGTCATTATGCAAAGGTTCTGCTGATTATTGACCGTAACAATTCTGTTGACACCCTGGTTCAAAGGACCCGTGCACGGGGGGTGGTAAGAGGTCTTTCCAGCAGTGTCTGCAACTTTGAGTTCGCGCTTCACAAGGCGGATATCACCACGGGGGATATCGTTATCACTTCCGGATTGGACGGGATATTCCCCAAAGGCCTGCGGGTTGGCCGGGTTTCCAAAATTATCAGGAGAAGCTCCGGTATATTTCAGGACATCGAAATCACCCCCTTTGTTGATTTCGCCAGGCTCGAAGAGGTCTTGGTAATACTGGACCCGCCGGAGATTGATATTCCAGACAACTGATTTGCCTGGAATCGAAATGGGAAAACGAATGATTTTCAACCCAAGTAATTATGGATAAATGCAATATCTGGTTTTTTTTTCGTTCGCTCTTCTTATAATTGTGCTGCAAACCACAATTATGCCGAATATTTTCGGATTATTGTGGTTTTATGACCTGATCATCCCACTTGTCATCTACTTCAGTCTCTATCGTCCCTTTCGCGAAGGTTTCCCGGTTCTGTTTCTGGCAGCGATGATGATGGATATGATTTCCGGAGCGACTCCAGGCATATATCTGACAACCTATATTTGGCTGTATCTGGCATTCCGGCAGACATGGCGGTTTTTTGATGTGAAGCAAAGTCATCTGTTCCCGGTTATCGTTATTATCGGTGTTGTTTTCCAACAATTGGTCTTCTGGATTGTCATCAGCCTTCAGGCCGGCCATTTCGTGTTTTCTGCAAGCGGTATACGGTTGGTATTCTTCCAAATGCTGTGGGTAGTGATTTCATCCCCGATCATTTTCCTTCTCCTGCAGCGGCTTTTCGGGGTCACAGATCGTCTTTTTGCTGGTAAGGTATATGACTCCAAGTGAATAAAAAAAGAAAACAATCAGAAAACGGTAAGAAAGGCGTACCGGAAAGGTTTTTCCCCAAGGTCGATGCGGAGTGGTATCGCAGACGTCTCATCAAAGCTGTTCTCTGCATGCTTCCGGTCTTCTGCATTCTTCTCATCCAGCTTTTCAATCTCCAACTCCTGAAGGGGGAGCAATATCGCAGCTTGTCTGAAAACAACTGCTTGCGGAAACAACGCATCCAGCCGCTGCGGGGCCATATATTTGACAGAAACGGCCGTTTGCTCGTTGACAACCGGCCTGCCTTTGACCTTTACATCATTCCTGCGGATGCGACTCCGGTTGAGAACACCGCCAACCGTCTTGCCGAATATATTCCTGAAACACCCGAGGAAATCATATCTCTGGTAAATAATAATCGGGGTCCGTATGGTTATCGACCGGTTTTGCTGCTGCCGGATATCGGGCGCGACCTTATGGCCCGGCTTTTGAGCAGGAGATATCAGCTTCCCGGAATTGTTATCCAGGCCAGTCCCCGTCGAAACTATATCTATGAGCGCTTTGCGCCTCACCTTATCGGGTATCTTGGCGAAATCAACCAGGGGGAACTCATTTCGAACCGCTATCCGGAAAAACGCGGCGGAGATATGATCGGCAGGCAGGGTGTGGAAAGAACTTATGAAATGGATCTTTCCGGATATCCGGGGGCCCGTGTGGTCCAGGTGAATGCAACAGGGCAGGTAATGTCGGTTCTCGGGGAAGAACAATCCCGCCCCGGGAATAATGTCTACCTTTCCATCGATTTTGATCTTCAGGTGAAGGCACAGGAACTGCTGCAGGATATGACCGGGGCCATTATCGCAATTGATCCATCCAGCGGTGATGTTCTTGCCATGGCATCCAGTCCGGCATTCGATCAGCGTCTTTTTGCGGACGGCATAAGCAATAAACAATGGCAGGAACTGCTCAATGACCCTGAACGGCCGCTTCACAACCGGGTCATGCACTCCGTGTATCCACCGGCTTCGACGTATAAGATCATCACGGCCATGGCTGCGCTTGAAGAAGGCCTTTTTGACGAAAATTCGATTGTTCACTGCACCGGCAGGTACCGGTTGGGTGATCGCACCTTTCGGTGCTGGAAGCGTCATGGACATGGAAACCAGAATATCATTGACGCCATATCGGAATCCTGTGATGTGTTTTTTTATGAGGCTGGCAAGCAGCTTGGTGTAGACCGGATTGCATTGTATGCGAAAAAAAGCGGCCTTGGGATGCCTACCGGCATTGACCTTTCCAACGAAGCAGTCGGCCTTGTTCCCACGGCAGCATGGAAAAGAAAAACATTCGGGCTCCCCTGGTATGCAGGAGAAACCCTTCCGGTGGCGATCGGTCAGGGATATAACCTTACCACACCCCTTCAGATGGGCGTTCTGACAGCTGCCGTCGCAAATGGAGGCACGGTCTACCGCCCCCAGATCATGCGGTCGGTATACAGCGTTGAGGGAAATGTGGTGAAAAAATCCGAACCTGAGATTGTCAGCCGGCTTCCTGCGGATGAAAAAACCATGAAAATGATTAAGCAGGGCCTCTATGAGGTCGTAAATGACCGAAAAGGCACTGCTTACTATTATGCCCGTTCTTCGGATGTAAAAATTTCAGGCAAGACCGGGACCGCACAGGTGGTCAGTCGTTTGACCGATGAAATAGAAATGCTTACCTCCGGTGAATTGTCGGAAGAAGAAAAGAGAAGGTTTCTTCCCCACGCGTGGTTTGTCGGTTATGCACCCTCTGAGGAACCCACAATTGCCGTGGCGGTTTTTGTTGAACACGGTGAGGGAGGGGCAAGCACGGCAGGTCCCATTGCGAGGGATCTTATGGTGTCATATGTTTTGAACACTGTACCAACCGATGAAGTTCTGGCCCGCAATGAGCCATAAAGCGCTGCTGTTTCATACCACAGTCAAGAAGTGCCCCAACGGGCTTACTATAAAATCAATGCCGTAAGCAAGCAGGAGAGATTTCATGTCAGGCGAAAACAAGGCAGGCGACGATAAAACGCATACTGATCCGGCCGGGAAGGAAAAGGCGTCAAGCAATTTCATAAAGCATATTATCGAAGCGGATCTGAAAACGGATAAATACGGCGGCAGGGTCGTTACCCGCTTTCCGCCCGAACCCAACGGGTACCTGCATATCGGGCATGCCAAGTCGATCTGTTTGAATTTCGGAATTGCAAACCAGTACCAGGGAACCTGTCACCTGCGTTTTGACGACACCAATCCATTAAAAGAGAGCATCGAATATGTCGACGCCATAAAAGAAGATGTCCGGTGGCTTGGCTTTGACTGGACGAAACATCTTTACTATACCTCGGATTACTTTGACCGTCTCTATGAATACGCCGTAGAACTGATAAAAAGGGGAAAAGCGTACGTGGACAGCCTTACGCCCGAAGAAATCAGGGCCTTCCGGGGTACACTAAACGAGCCTGGAAAAGAAAGCCCTTACAGAAATCGGACGGTGGAGGAAAATCTCGCATTGTTTGAAAAAATGGCAAAGGGCGAGCTCGAGGACGGAAGCTGCGTATTGCGCGCCAAAATCGATATGGCGTCTTCAAACATCGTCATGCGGGACCCGACGCTGTATCGAATACGCAGGCAAGACCATCACAGGACCGGTAACAAATGGTGCATCTATCCAATGTATGACTATGCCCATTGCCTGTCTGATTCTCTTGAAAAAATAACGCATTCCATATGCACCCTGGAATTTGTCAATAATCGGGAACTCTACGACTGGATACTTGACGCGCTGGAGGTATATCATCCTCAGCAGATTGAATTTGCCCGCCTTAACCTGAGTTATACCATTTTGAGCAAGCGGCGGCTCATCCAGCTTGTTGAAGAAAAGCATGTATCTGGATGGGATGATCCCCGGATGCCAACCCTGTCCGGGTTGAGAAGGCGAGGATACACAGCGGCGGCAATTCGAAAATTCTGCGATATGATCGGTGTGGCCAGGCGTGATTCCATGGTGGATATCTCCCTACTTGAGCATTGCCTGAGAGAAGAACTCAATGTTTCAGCACCGCGTGTCATGGGGGTTCTTCATCCACTGAAAATCGTTATTGAAAATTACCCGGAAGATCAAAGTGAAATGGTAGAGGCCATAAACAACCCCGAAGATGAATCGATGGGAACCCGCGAGATCCCATTTTCAAGGGTGATCTATATCGAGCGGGACGATTTCATGGAAAATCCGCCAAAAAAATTCTACCGTCTCGGGCTGGGGCGTGAAGTCCGGCTCCGGTATGCCTATTTTATTACCTGCCATGATGTCATAAAGGATGAAAGTGGGGAGATAATCGAGCTGCGATGCACCTATGACCCGGAAACCCGGGGAGGCAATACGCCGCCGGATGGTCGCAAGGTCAAAGCGACACTTCACTGGGTTTCAAAAAGCCATGCGATCAACGCCGAAGTCCGGCTGTATGACCATCTCTTTTCAGTTGAAAACCCAATGCAGTCCAGTGACTTCACCGAACATCTCAACCCGGATTCGCTGGTTGCGCTCTGCAACTGCAAGCTGGAGCCCGGGCTGAAAAATGCAATGTCCGGCGTGCATTACCAGTTTGAGCGCCTGGGATATTTTTTCCCCGATCCCATGGACTCGTCGCCGGGAAACCCGGTTTTCAATCGCGTGGCAACGTTGCGCGATACATGGGCCAAAATCAAAAAAAAGATGTAA
Source organism: Desulfobacteraceae bacterium (assembly GCA_011389515.1). Taxonomy (GTDB): domain Bacteria; phylum Desulfobacterota; class Desulfobacteria; order Desulfobacterales; family Desulfosalsimonadaceae; genus B1SED10-16. Next base: position 7,684 of record JAABUA010000022.1, on the reverse strand, counting down.
TTACAAGGTCTCCTGCACCTCGTAGTGAACGGTGTAGCGCGTCAGAATCTCGGCGATTTTTTCCGTAACGGATGCCATGTCATGACCGCTGGCGGGTGATACGCGTATGGTCACCCGGGTGCCGTGGGTTTTGTCTTCTCCCACGGTGATCTCCAGTTTCTGCACCATGTTCCCTAAGGTTTTCAATTCTTCCTCGTATATGCGGCGCGTGGCATCCCACCGCAGGGCGGGTTTAAAAATCTTGCCCACCGGCGTGAGGGGAATCTGCGGCGTGATGATGATTTCCTTGGGTACGGCCGCTTTTTCCCCCACATGTGCTTTGGCCCAGTCCATGATTTCCGCAGCATCCATATCGGCGCCCTCGGCCAGTTCCACGTACGCCACCGGCACCTCACCGGAATGGGGATCCGGACGACCCACTGCCGCAACGGTTTTGATTTTGGGCATTTTATATAGGGGCTCCTCGATGGCCGCCGGATCGATATTATGGCCGCCGCGGATGATCAGCTCTTTTTTACGGCCGGTCAGCCACAGGTAGCCGTCTTCATCTAAGCGCCCTAAATCGCCTGTATTGAAAAAATCATCGGGCAGCCAGATGCCATGGTTGTGGGATTCTTCCACGTATCCCTTGAATATGGTCGGCCCTTTTATGGCGACCGCCCCGATCTCCCCGGTTTTACCGTCCCGAAGGTACCGGCCGTTTTCGTCCAGAATGGCGATTTTGATCTGCTGGTATGGCATGCGGATTCCCACGCTGCCGACTTTTCTCTCCCCGTCTTTGGGATTGATGGCAGATGCCACTGCACCTTCGGTGAGACCGTACCCTTCTAAAATTTTCATGCCGGTATGCGTTTCGAACCTTTTGAAAAGCTCCACGGAAAGCGGTGCAGCGCCGCATATGGCATACTTCAGGGAGGAAATGTCTGCATCGCCAACCGGCATATCGAGCAGCACGGACAGTATGGTGGGAACCGCGGAGAACATTTCCGCCCTGTACTTTTCTACGATTTTGTAAAAGTTTTTCATAACGGACGGGTCCCGATACCCCATTGGGGAAAGGATAACAACCCTGCCGGAAAAAGAAAAAGGGGTCAGGCCTGTGACGATGGTTCCGTTGCAATGAAAGAGGGGAAGGCCGCAAAGCAGCGTTGAGCCTTTTTGAATTCCGCCCATGATGGCAAGGTCATGGGCCATGGCCACTTCGTTATAATGGGTTCGTTTCGCCAACTTGGGAGTACCGGTTGTTCCGCCGGTGTGGTAGAGAGACGCGATTTCGTCCGGATGGATCTCTCTTGTAAACGTATACCGGTCAGCCGGGTATGAATCGATGTTGTCATCGTAACCGACAATCTTTTCCGCTTCATCGGATGGGCCCATGACCCGGACAACCGCTTTGAGCGTCGGAATATCCTTACGAACGGCGTCGATTTTCTGCCACATTTCGCTGCCGGGCATTTCCGCCATGGTTACCAGAATCTTGGTTTTTGCAGACAGGCAGATGTCTTTTATGGTTTCAGCGTCAAGCAGGGGGTTTATGGGATTGGCAATCCCTGCCGCCTCGGCTCCCCACAGGACGAAATGCGTTTGCGGAATATTGGGAAGAACGTAGGTAACCACATCTCCGGCCCCGATGCCCAGGTCGGAAAACATGTTGGCCGTTTGTCGGATTCTCCCGATCAGTCGACTGTAAGGGATATCAACGGGAGAGTCATAGGTGTCCCCGTTGAAAAGAAAACGGATCGCCGTGGCGTCGGGATCGATTGCTGCACCCTTTTCAAGCATTTCAATGGTTGATTTTTCTCTGATTCTATCGGTATGCGGAATTTTTTCGATTTCCTCAATGTCTTTGATGCCCCGGATCAAGTATTGTTCAACCATGACATTCCTCCTTTTATGGTGCGCTGCATTTTACGACGCCGTTTTATTCCATTTATGCCCATGCGCCTGTAAAATTCAATAATTTTTTCGAATTTTTTAAATAAAAAATATTTATTTCAAATTTTGAATCTGATTCAAAAAAAACTTGACATTAGATAGAGCCGGGATTTAGAGTTTGTCCGGATGGTAAAAACATTGCCCGAAACGGCTATATATATTTTTATTCAATATCGGGGGGCGCCTCATTATAAAGGCCGTTGATTCATGTTTTCAGGCAGGGTGCGTTTCCGGTGTACCGGCGGGCAGACCGACTGGAAACGATAATTTCAACCACCGGCGGGAGAAAGAAAATGGATTTTGGGTTCACAAAAGAACAGCAGATGTTCAAAAAAGAGATCATTCGCTTTGCCAGAAAGGAAATCGTTCCACGGGTGCAGGAATTTGATCTCCAAAAAAAGTTTGATTTTGAATCATTTCGTAAGCTTGGAGAATTCGGTATTCTTGGACTTCATTTCCCGGAAGAATACGGGGGAGGCGGTGCGGATGTAATTACCACCGTAATGGCGGGTGAAGCGCTGGGCGAGGCCGGCGTCGATGGTGGATTGACCCTGGCCTATGGCGCGCATTCCTTTTTGTGCGCGGATACGATTTTCAAGCACGGAACCGAGGCGCAAAGAAAGAAATACATCCCGAAACTCTGCTCGGGGGAATGGATCGGATGCATGGGATTGACCGAACCGGATGCAGGTTCGGATGTCGCATCCATGAAAAGCACCGCTGAAAAAAAAGGCGACAAATACGTTCTGAACGGCAGCAAGATTTTTATTACCAATGCGCCTATCGCAGATGTCAGTGTTGTCTATGCCAAAACCGATCCAGATGGGAAACATCAAGGAATATCTGCATTTATCGTGGAAAAGGATACACCCGGATACACCTGCGGGGAACCGTTGATCAAGATGGGCGTTCGCACATCGCAGACATCGGAACAGTTTTTCAGCAACTGCGAAATTCCGGCGGAAAATCTACTGGGAAAAGAAGGAGACGGATTCAACATGTCTCTCCAGACGGTGGAATGGGACCGAAGCGCACTTTTAGCCCCATTTGTCGGGGTATCCACCTACATGCTCAAGCGCTGTGCGGATTATGCGAAAAAACGGGTGCAGTTTGGCCGCTCGATTGGGGAATTCCAGGCAACCAAACGGAAACTCGCCAACATCCGGATTTTCGGTGAAGCCGCACGAAGCCTGGTGTATCGCATCGCATGGTACAAGGACCAGGGAAAGCCCCTGAATCATCTTGAAGCAGCAGTTGCCAAGCTGTTTGTGGGTGACTGGAGCATGGGACCTGCAAACGATGCCATGATTCTTCATGGCGGCTATGGATACTGCCATGAGTATGACATGGAACGCATTTTCCGTGACAGCCGCCTGGCGCCGATCGGTGGCGGCACATCAGATATACAGAAGATGATTATTTCAAAGCTGATGTAGCCGGTTTTCCCGTATAACCTTGAATCCGTGAGGAAAAACAAATGAATTATGAATATTCCCAAAAGGAATTCGAACTTTTAATAGAACTCTTCCAGATGGTAACGGATTTTGCTGCAGACCATCCAATGGATTCCGGTACGGCGGATTGCCGCCAGAACATACAGGAAGCGTTGGAAAAACTGGGTCAGACCCCGTACCTGAAGCTTGGTGTGGAACATGTGGAAGAATACAACGGCGTTGTCACGCTTATGGGCGCCATGGAAGTCGTGGCCCTTGTTTCCCCTTCGCTGTTCCTTTCGGCAGAATACGGCGTGCGAGTGTTGGGCAGGGCCCTTGCGAAGTGGGGGAGTCAACAGCAGAAAGACGAATTTCTTCGGCCCCTTGTTTCAGGAACAGCGATGGGAGCGATGGCCCTTTGCGAGAAAACGGTTAATGTGGACAATGAGCCGCTCGCAACAACAGGGGAAAAGCAGGGGGACAAGATCATCATAAACGGCAGGAAGCAATTTGTCGTAAATGGCCCCGTTGCAAAAATCATCGGTATTGCAGGCACATATGACGGGAAACCGGCGATATTTATTGTGGACAAAGACACGCCGGGCCTTGTGAACCATGAAACAGAGGGGGCTCTGGGCTATAAAGGGACCGCTGTTTCGGAGATCACGCTTACAGATTGCGCAGTCGATGAAACCCGGGTAATCGGGTGCAGCGAAAAAGAGAACATGGTATCGTCGCTGCGGTTGTGGGAAAACCAGGTGCTGACAGGTGCAAGTCTTGGATTGATGCGCGCCTCTTTTGAAAATGCCCGCGACCATGCCAAAAGTCACAGGACGGGTGGGAAACCGATCATCGCCTACCAGGAAGTCGGGTTTAAACTTGCGGAAATGCTCACCCTTTTCCAGACATCCCAGATGCTTGCCATCCGTGCAGCATGGACGTCTGAAACAAGCCCGAAGGAAGCCGTTGACCTGACGCTGTGCGCCAAGGTGTTCTGCACCGAATCAGCAGCCCAGGTGTCCGGAGAAGCCATGAGGATTCTTGGAAGCAGTGCGTATTTTGGATCCAACCCGGTGGAACGGGCCTATTGCTGCGCCCGGTATGGTGAGATTTTCGGCACATCAACGGAACTCTCCAGGGTGAAACTCGGAGATGCTGCGCTTGGCATAAAACCATAGGGGTACTGATGGCAGAAAAAAACAAGGCCAATCCAAAAAAAGACGGAACAAAAAAGAGTGGCAGCGATGGGGACTTGTCCCGGTCCGCCCTGCGGCGGCAGCGGGAGCGCGAGCATCGTTACCAGTCCATTCTTGCGTCCGCCGAGATCCTTTTTGCGAAGGAAGGGTACCATAAAGCGAGCATGGAAAAAATTGCCGACATGTCGGAAATGTCCGTTGGCGCGCTTTACTTTTATTTTAAAAACAAGGAAGACCTTCTGATTCAGCTTATCGAAGAAATCGGATACATGGTGAGAAGCGTTTTGGGCAGCGCATTCAAGAGATACGGCTCGACCCTGGAAGGTTTCAAGCAGGCCGGCTATGCCTTTTTCGAAGAGTTTTGCATGAATCATCCGGAAAAGGTCGCCATTCTTCTCCGGGAGTCGGTTGGAAACGGCCCTGAAGTGGAAAAACACCGGAAAGAAATGTCCGACAAGCTTACCGGCGATGTCAAAGAAGCGTTGATTCGCGTCAGCGAAACCCAGGGAATTCGTTTTAAAAGCAAGTTTGCTGCGGAAGTCATTTCCGTTAGCATCCTTGGTATTTATGAACGCGTTGCATATCACTATATGTTCTGGCAGGGCATGTCAGATGATTTGAAACCCATCGGCCGGGATGCGGTTGACTTTATTTTAGGCGGTATTGAAAATCTTTTTACGGAAAATGCATGCACTTAAAAGGCGGACTTCACATTCATACGACGTGTTCGGATGGCGATTTGACCATTTCGGAAGTCATACGCATCTATTCCCAGCTGGGATATGATTTTATCGCTCTTACCGATCATGACTACCTGAAGCGACCGGATTGTTACACGGTTGTCGACCAGATAAATACCGATCTGATTGTTTTCAAAGGTGTCGAACTCACCATTTTCGAAAAGGGATATGTCCATGTCAACCGGATCACCGGAAAGGATGAAGCGCTCCATATTTTCAACCATCCCTCAGAGCTTGACATGCCCCTTGAAAAAGTCATCCAGCGGATTTCCGCCATTGCCGATCGCTACCCGTTGGATGCCATTGAAGTTACCTCCAAGGGCTTTCGCACCCCGGAGTATGAAATACCTGAAATTCCTTTTCACAAAATAGCCACGGATGATTCTCATACCCGCATCGGATGCGGCCGGGCCTGGATAGAAATGGACTGTCAAAGAGACAAGGACAGCATTATCCGGGCAATCAAAAATGGGGATTTCTGGAATTGCTATACAGAAACAAGGGGATGTACCGTCTCCGGTTCTTATTGAGCCTTGCACGGATCACTTGCAACATATAACGGATAATCCACCAAACGGCATTGAAACGCGAAGGAGGAAATTAAAAATGGCGAGAAGAGTTGGTATTTGTGCTGTTGCGCAGACAAACTGGGGGCGCGACCGCTGGAGCGACAGGTTTCAGGGCATGGCCCTGGAGGTTGTTGAGTCTCTTCAGGCGCAGACAGGGTTGACGTTTACCCGCCATGAGCCGGGAGAAGGCATTGACATGTCCATCAGCGTTTCCGATGACGTGTTCGATGCCCGCACCATTTCCAATAATGCCATGACGGATGTTTTGGGAGCCCATTTCGGCTGCGAGGAAAAAGTGGCCCAGGAGGGAATCCAGGCGGTGTATTACGGTCTCGCTGCCATCGCTTCCGGCCATCATGACATCGTTCTTGTGCTGGGCCATTGCAAGGAATCGCAGGGGAAAAGCCGTAATATGGTCACCCACTTGGCATTTGACCCGTTTTATACCCGCCCTGTGGGGATGGATTTTTGTGCTGCTGCCGGATTGCAGGCAATGGCCTATGGTGAAAAATCAAAAATTACCGATGCGCACCTGGCCCGCATTGTTTTGAGGGCACGGGAAAACGCTGCGAAAAATCCCCACACCCGCAACCTGGAAAAAGTCACCGAAAAGCAGATTCTCGAATCTGAAATGCTGGCCGACCCGATTCGGGAGCTTCATGCATACCCGGTATCGGATGGCGCAGTGGGAATGATCCTGGCCGCGGAAGACATTGCCAGAAAAATCACAGACAAACCGGTGTGGATAAAAGGTGTCGGCAACTGCATGGACAGCTTTTTTCTGGGTGACCGGGATCTTACGGCAAATTTTGCACTTCGAAAAGCCTCCCGGCGCGCTTACGATCGGGCAGGGATCAATAATCCGGGAAAAGAGCTGGATCTGTTTGAAGTATCCGACCAGTATGCCTACCAGCTTCCCCTCTGGATGGAAGGCCTTGGCCTGTGTGATGAAGGCGGCGGCGGCGCCTGGATTGACGAAGGGGGGCCTGAAAAAATGAATGTCAATCCATCCGGCGGAATGCTTTCGGGAAATTCCCTGATTCTTGGCGGGCTGGTGAGGGCTGCGGAAGCAACCCTGCAGCTCAGGGGAGAAGCAGGAGAACGGCAGGCCGGAAACCCTGAAAGGGCTCTTGCCCACGGTGTTATGGGTCCTGCGGGGCAGTTTCATTCAGTCGTCATCCTTGAACGCGGTTAGGAGGCATATCATTATGAAAAAGAACAGAAACGTAGGAATTATAGGGGTCGGGCAATCCGTTTACTCCAGTCACAGGGAAGAAGTCAATCAACCGGAAATGATCCATGAAGCAATTGTCGAGGCCCTTGAACAGGCCGGCATCACCATGGACGATGTCGATTGTATTGTCCATGGAAACATGGAGCTTTTCGAAATGATCCACCAGCCGGACCTGTGGCACACCATCGGGACCGGTGCATACGGCAAGGAATGCATGCGGGTGACCACCGGCGGCACAACGGGGGCGACCCTTTGCTGTGCAGCGGACTATCTTGTTTCTTCCGGCCTCCATGACATCGTGGTGGCGGTTGGCTTTGAAAAACTGCAGGAGGGTCATACCACCGGCGGCATAACGAATATGGCGGACCCTTTGTGGGCAAGACAGCTGCAGACCGGTGCCCTTACCGGAATGACAGCCGAGGCCGTGATCAAGGAATTCGGTGAGGATCGTGCCAAGCGGGCTTCCATGAAATACCGCATCATGATGGACAAGCATGCCATGAAAAATGAAAAGGCGCATCGCCGACTGGGCCTTGAATTCGACCAGACGGACGATCTCATGGTCAATTCCCCGGCA
>JAABUA010000021.1 GCA_011389515.1 Desulfobacteraceae bacterium | reverse complement strand
GTGAAAACAGCCAGAAGGATCCAGCGGGATGCGAAGATAAGGGTTTTGTACACGAAAAAGAAATCGAAAAAGGACAGGAGCGGCGGAATCACGATGATAAAAAACAACGAAACGATAACAAACAATACGGCGCAAACGGTAAGGAACATGGACACCAGGTTCAGCCGTATGAATCCGCGCTTCTCCTCCGCACCGTAAGCGACATTCAGCGCCATTATAAGGGCTTTCATACCCCTTGACGCCCCCCAGAGCGTTAAGACCAGTCCAATGCCGAACCCCATGCTTAATTTCCCTGTAGATGTGGATACAATATCCTGAATCTGCTGGTAAATAATGGCGTAGGCCTCCTGGGGCATGATTTCCTGCATGACGGCAAACTGCCGCTGGACTTCAAGAGGGTCTGAAACCAGGGCGTAAAGGGATATCATTGTTGTCAGGCCCGGAAACAGGGCAAACAAACCGAAAAACGCAACTCCCGCAGCAACCACGTATATGCTGTCTGTTGACTGCCTTTGATTTACCTGCAGCAGGATATGCATTAATTCCGATTTCTGAATGCGGGAAGCCTTCCCGGCGGCGTGTCCTTTTTCTTTTCTGGTATCCGGCTTTTTTTGCATCTGTTTTTCCATCATGGCAATTGAATCTTTGCAGTGCCTGTCATCGATCGATCAGGAGGCTGAGGGCCAATGCCGCAAATATCATGCCGGCAAGTTTGTTCATGCGTTTTTGAGCCCTTTCGGAACGGGTAAGCCACTGCCCCAGGGATCCTGACACGAGCGCCACTGCGCTGAATATTATTACGGTGGAGAAAATAAAGATAACGCCAAGCCCCATGATCTGTAAAGCAATCGGCCCGCGCGCCGGATCGGCAAAAAGGGGAAGAAAGGCCAGAAAAAAAATGGAAACTTTGGGGTTGGTGATGTTCATGATGATGCCTCGCCGGTACAATTTCAACAACGGCATTCGCATCTTCGTGTCAACGGTTATTTTTGCTGCGGACGCACGAAATGCATGCCAAGCCAGAAACAATAGATAACCGGCGCCCGCCAGTTTGAGTGCCGTGTATGCCGCTACCGAGGTTTGAAATATGGCTGCAACGCCGATTGCCACCGCTGTTGTGTGTACAACAAGTCCGGAGCAGAGTCCCAGTGTTACGACAAAGCCGGCCCGGGGGCCCTGCAGTGCGGATTGCGTGAGAACAAAGATGTTGTCCGGCCCCGGCGCAGCTGCCAGTAACACGGATGCCGTAAAAAATGAAACCAGTGTTTCAAGGGGAAACATGTGCGCATATCCTTATCCAGTCTAATCCGAACTCCGGTAACGTCCGACTATGCTTTTAGGCAAATCGTATCTGATGGACAACGCATTTTTTTCGAAATGCTTTTCATACCGCATACCACAAAGCGCATTGTTTGTCTTTTCAGAAACGCCCATTTTTTTATTTAAGTCATAACTATTTTATATTATTTAGTAATAATGATTGTAATGGGCATGTGAGATTGCATGTTTTCTGTTTTTCATTATTATTCTATCAAAGCCATTGGATCGGGAGGCTTTAGGGAAGTACTCCCGGGTGCATTGATATGCAATCCTATATATTCTGATAATGCGTTGTATTTATAGAAAAAATGATTTTCTATAAACGGCTAACCTGCTGTAAATATTGCAGTTGCATTGCTTTTAGGCGTATTTTTTTAAATTAAATCTTGATAAATCAACGTGTTTGTGAGATATATATATTTTATCCATAAATAAAAGTAGATTGTCAATTGATACGCGATAGTTGCTATTGTAAACACCATTATCGAAAAATGGGTTTTTGCAACAGGTCGAGAAGGCCGTAGAACAGATATTCTATGAATTGTGTGTTGAAGATTGCCTTTTATAGCAGGAAAAACCGGGTTGAAAGATTGTACATCCTTCATCTGAAAGCTGTTAAGAGGTCTTTAAAAAGAAAACGGGACTTTATTACATAAATCATTTAAATCCGGATAATGCATAATGGACAAAATTGTCGTAGAAGAGGTTTACAAGGTTTTCGGCCCCACACCGGATCAGGCCATCCGCATGTTGAAAGAGGGGCACTCCAAATCAGAGATTCTGGAAAAAACGAAAAACACCATCGGTGTTGCCGGGGCGAATTTTTCGGTAAAGGAAGGGGAGATCCTCGTTATCATGGGCCTGTCCGGAAGCGGGAAATCCACGTTGGTTCGATGCCTGAACCGGTTGATAGAGCCTACAAGCGGCAAGGTCATTGTGGATGACATTGACATCACCGGCCTTGATTCTGAAGCGCTCCGGAGGTTTCGGCTGGATCATTTAAGCATGGTGTTTCAGAACTTTGCCCTGTTTCCCCATAGAACGGTCATCGACAACGTGGCCTACGGCCTTGAGATCCAGAATGTCGATCCCGGGAAACGGCGGGAAAGGGCAATGGGAGCGATTGAACAGGTGGGGCTTAAGGGGAATGAGGATTCCTACCCCAACCAGCTTTCAGGCGGTATGCAGCAGCGTGTGGGCCTGGCGCGGGCCCTCGCCCTGGACGCCGATATTATGTTGATGGATGAGGCCTTCAGCGCCCTTGACCCCCTGATCCGGAGCGATATGCAGGACGAACTGCTTCAGCTACAGGAAAAGGTACAGAAAACCATTGTTTTTATCAGCCATGATTTGGACGAAGCATTGAAAATCGGAGATCGGATCATTTTGATGAAAGACGGGTATATCGTCCAGTCCGGTACCGCTGAGGAAATATTGACCCATCCCGCCGATGAATACGTTGCCAAGTTTGTGCAGGATGTGGATATGGCAAAGGTGATCAGTGCGGAATCGGTCATGCTCAAACCCAAGGAAATGACCTATTACGAAACAGACGGCCCGAAAACCGCGCTTCATAAAATGAAGCATTCCCACATATCCGGGATTTTTGTGAGAAAAGACAGGAAGCTGATGGGATATGTCTCTGCGGAGGATGCGGCGGAAGCCGTGAAAAGAGGAGAGACCACCCTTGAAAAAATCGTGCAGAGGAATCTTGAAACCGTCAACCTCGATACGCCCGCAGTAGATATTATTCCGCTTCTGGCCCGGCTGCATTATCCGATCCCGGTGGTTGATGAAAACCATCGTCTGCGCGGTGTGGTGATCAAAGGGTCGCTTCTGGCCGGTCTTTCAGAAAGGGGAACAGAATAATGGAAATATACAGAATACCGGTTGGCCAAGCCATTGAAACCTTCATCAATTTTTTTGTTGAGAATTTTGCATTTGCCACCAGGGGTTTTGCGGCCGTGACTTCCACCGGCATCGGGTGGATCGTCAGTGCACTGATGTATCCACCGCCGATTGTGGTGATACTCATATTCACCATACTTGCATGGTTCTTGTCCAAGAGCTGGAAAATCGGTCTTTTTACGCTTCTGGGCCTGCTTCTCATATTGAATATGCAGCTGTGGGGTCCGACCATGAGCACCCTCGCACTGATACTGGTCTCTACGTTGATTGCGGTAGGTATCGGCATCCCAATAGGAATAATAGCGGCACTGAGCGAAATTGCCTATAAGATTATCACGCCGGTTCTGGATGTGATGCAGACAATGCCGGCGTTTGTTTACCTGATCCCCGCTATCCCGTTTTTTGGGCTTGGTGCAGTGGGCGCCATATTTTCCACCGTTATTTTTTCGGTTCCACCATGCATTCGTCTGACGTGCCTGGGTATTAAGCAGGTTCCCAAGGAACTGGTGGAGGCGGCCGACGCATTCGGTTCATCAAAATGGCAGAAACTATTCAAGGTACAGCTTCCCATTGCCAAAACGACGATCCTGGCCGGAATCAATCAGACCATCATGCTGGCATTGTCCATGGTGGTTATAGCCGCCATGATCGGTGCCCGGGGGCTTGGCGGCGAAGTTTGGCGAGCGATCCAGCGCCTCGAGATGGGAAGGGGCTTTGAGGCCGGCATCGGTATCGTGATTGTCGCTATTATTCTGGATCGCGTTATGCAGGCATACGGCGGCAAGGGGCAACAGGCGCAGCAGGAATAATTTCAGGTAACAATTTTTTTAATGCAAGCAAGAAAAACCCAAAACGTTGAATCAAAAAGGAGGTTCTTATGCGACTTACAAAACGATCAATCCTGATCACGGCTATCATAATGATTTTTATGGTAACTTCGCTGGTCGGAAATGCATTGGCGAAAGACAAAGAAGCGGAGTTGGCCTATGTTGAATGGGCATGTGCAACAGCCAGCGCATACGTGGTCAAGGAAGTCCTGGAAACAAAGATGGGCTATGATATCACGCTGACTCCGGTCAGTGCGGCCGCCATGTGGCAGGCGCTTGCAACCGGCGATGTGGATTTCATCACAACCGCATGGGTTCCCACGACCCATGGTCATTACCTTGAAAGGGTCGGCGACAAGGTGGAGGATCTGGGACATAACCTGGTGGGAACCAGAATCGGGCTCGTGGTGCCGACCTATGTGACGATTGATTCCATTGCCGAGATGAACGATCATGCCGCAAAGTTTGACAACCAGATCACCGGAATTGATCCGGGTGCCGGCATCATGTCCAAAACCGAAGAGGCAATCGAAGTTTACGGCCTTGACAAAATGAATCTCATGGACGCAAGTGATGCCATGATGACCGCGGTTTTAAAGGACAAGGTTGCAAACAATCAGTGGGTCGTCGTAACCGGGTGGACCCCTCACTGGAAATTTGGCGCGTGGGATCTGAAGTACCTGGATGATCCCGAAGGGGTTTACGGCGGGGAAGAGTATATCAATACCGTTGTCAGGCTTGGCCTGAAAGAAGACAAGCCTGATCTTTACAAGTTTCTGAATAATTTTGAATGGTCTGCGGATGACATCCAGACCGTCATGGCATGGAGTGAGGAATCCTCCCCGGAAGCCAGTGCCAAAAGATGGGTCGACGAAAATCAGGACAAGGTTGCATCCTGGCTGCCGTAGCCGTCCGTTGTAACCGGGCCTATACCTGTCCTTTTTGAAAATCAATCGTCATATGGCGATTGTCAGGTATCTGTCCATGAAAACAGTATGATAAACCCCGCATTCGGCCAAAACCCGAATGCGGGGTTTTATTGTGTTTTTTCCCCGGTTGCATTTTTTTGAAAGCCGGGTTATGTTTATGACCAGTTATAAGATGAAAAAAGCGGACTTTCAGATTGCATGGATGTCCGCTGCATCTTTTTATTCAACATGTAAAGGAGTTACGTAAGAATGATAAAAAATTTCAAGATTCTTTGTTTTTGCCTGGCAGCCGTTTTTTTCATCGCAGCGGGAGCGACCGGGGTTTGCGCCGGTGATGACGATAAAATGGAAATCGTTTCCATCAACACCAGCCGTATACTGGAAAAACATCCGGCTTTTAAAGAAGCACAGCAGAAGTTCCAGGGAGAAATGCAGGAAATGGAACAGCAGCTTCAGGGAATGGGCCAGGAAGAGCAGCAGATGGCCCAGCAGATGATGCAGCAGCAGCTTCAGCAGCGGGGGCAGGAACTGCAGCAGAACGCCGTTGACGCGGCGAGAAAGGATATCGCAAAAATTGCCGGTGAAAAGGGATATCATTACGTTATTGATGTAAATGCGCTCATAGTGGGCGGCAAGGATGTTACCGAAGAAATAATGGAAGCAATGGATATTCAGGAATAGATCACTGCTCCTGTCCCTCTCCGTGCATTTGTCCCGCGTTGTTCAATAAAAAGGGCATATTGGTTCTTACCCGTTGTTTTCGAACCGGTTATGCCCTTTCCTTTTTGCCCCGGGTGCTTACAATTTTTCCGTAAACAGGAGTTTCATTCATCACAAAGATGTCTTATATTGTGCGGCAAAATGAAATCATGATAGCTGTAATGGTTTGCTTTCCGGCATATACAGCTTTCGAAAAGGGCGCAAAGAAAAGCTTGCCCGCAAAGCCAAGGATTATCAAAAGGAGAAAAAATGAGAACAAGAACATTGGCAATTGAAAAAAAGGGAAACGCTTTTTCTGCGGCAATGGCATTCCTGGCCGTGTTCCTTTTTATGGCTGCGCTCCATACGGTTCCACCTTCCCATGCGGCCGGGCAATCGAGATCAGTGGCGCTGGTTCCCATTGATTTCGTGGACCTTGCCAGAGAGGCCAGTCCTGCGGTGGCCAACATCAGCACGGTCAAGACCGTGGAGGGGAGAGGAAGGGTTTTTGATCATTTTTTCAAGAGTCCCCGGGGAGGAAATGACCCGTTTGACCAGTTTTTCGATCGTTTTTTCGACCAGTTTCAGGAAAGGGAGTTCCGGCAGAGAAGCCTCGGATCCGGGTTCATCATTGACAAGGAAGGGTATATTGTTACCAACCATCACGTGATCAAGGATGCGGATTCCATTGTCGTAAAGCTGGAAGACGGCAAGGAATACGACGCCGAAATTATCGGCACGGATTCCTCCACCGATCTTGCGCTTATCAAGATCGATGCGGAAACGGATTTGCCGTTTCTGAAACTGGGTGACTCGGATTTGATTGAGGTCGGGGAGTGGGTGCTGGCCATTGGCAACCCTTTTGGTCTGGATCATACGGTCACATCTGGCATTGTAAGCGCAAAGGGTCGGTTTATCGGCGCCGGCCAGTATGATGACTTTTTACAGACCGACGCATCCATTAATCCAGGAAACAGCGGCGGGCCCTTGCTTGACATGGATGGCATGGTCGTGGGGATCAATACGGCCATTGTTGCCGGCGGTGACGGCATCGGATTTGCAATTCCCGCCAGCATGGCCAAAAATATCATCCGGCACCTGCGGGAATCCGGCGCGGTGATTCGGGGATGGCTGGGGGTCGGTATTCAGGATCTCGATTCCGAGTTGAAGAATTATTACGGGATCGACCGGGGCGTTCTGGTCACCGAGGTGTTTTCGGGCCAGCCGGCAGAAGAAGCCGGTATAAAAAACAATGACATCATCCTTTCCGTAAATGGTGAAAAAGTTGACTCCTCCCGCAGTCTGTCGCGCACCGTTTCCGGGCTTCCCGTTGGAGAGAAAGCGGTTCTGGAGATATTTCGGGATGGAAAAACCCGGAAAATTGAAGTAACCATTGGAAAAAGAAGCGATGATCCTCTTGCGGAAAGCATGCAGCCGCAAACGCAAACATCGGAGTTGGGTATTTATATAACCGGAATCACGCCTGAAATGGCCGAGCGTTTGAATATGCGTGAAGCCAGGGGGGTTATCGTAGAGAATGTGGAAGCGGGCAGCATAGGTGCCAGGGCCGGGATCCGCGTCGGCGACGTCATCCTGGAGGCCAACCGGACGCCGGTTACCAATTCAGCCGATTTCAGCCGGATTATCGGGGAACTGGGGGAAAATGAACCCATACAGCTTTTTATTCGGCGGGCCCAGAGGGGTTTTATGGTGATCACCATTCGCCGGTAGCGGTAATAATACCAGCGCATGACATTAATGGGGACAGGAACCCGAACTGTCCCCATTTTTTTGGCCCAACCCCCTTTCTGCAAAAATCCTGTTGTTTTTCATTGTTTTCTGGTAAGGAAAGCCATTGAAAATACTGCTGACAGCATTCGCCGGAAGCTTGTAACCGAAAACTCATCACTTGCCATGTAATAAAGCCAATGCAGGATCTTACCGGATCGCAAAAAGCCAGGGTGGCCGTACGGAATTTTAAAACCATTGCCAATGCACTTGCGCTAAGAGGGTTTTTCCGCCCATCCGGAAAAATGGGGCAGGCGTTGGCGGATTGCCTGACCGCCCTTAGCCCTGAAATTTACGGAAGCATGAATGACCCGCGAGTCGTGGAGTTAAATGGCCTTGAATACGTTATCGATCGTCTGCCAAGATCAATCGAGAAAGCCACCCGCCTGATTCTTACCGAAGAAGAGCAGTTCAGTGACCAGAGTTTCGAAAAAATCATTGCATTGAGGCGCAGGCGAAGCTGCTACCTGATCAGTGAGAGCGAGATATGCTTTGTCATCACCCGCGGGTTAAGTGAAATCTACGATATTCTTACCCATCTTACCTTTCTCAATATCGAGGCCAAAAAAATAAGAAACCGCATGACCGATGAGTCCGGTAATTTTACCATCGAGTGGCAGGCGCTGGAAGATGCGGTGGGAAAAATCGATTCCATGAGCGACCGGCAGTTAGATAAGGCCATATGGAATCTGAGCCTGATTCTTGGCCGCACATACCAGGAAACCCGGAAAACCTACGAATATCTTGAAAGCAATAAAAAGGGATCAAACAGCAACAGCGGTCTTTTTGAGATCGTTTATCATTTGGGCAACCGCGTATTTCGCGAAAAACTGGCCAAGGAAAATTTTCTCATCGTCTACATGACCCCCTCGCTGATCAACGTGATCTCCCATCAGCGATACGGGCAAAGATGGTCCGGCGATATCAAGGCGAAGCTGAAAGAGCTCGGTCTGGACAGACGCCCCCTTCACATTATCAGCGCCAATCTTCACAGCGTGGTTACTCTCCTTTACGGATATGCCGCATCCTTGGAGTGCTCCCTGGTACCTGAAAATACGGATGATCCGATTTATTCTTTTATCCAGTGCGTCAGCGCCCAGGGCGATAAAATTGTCCAATATGCCCGGCAGCATGGATTTTACCAGCTGCCCGACCAGTCCGGGACCCATATTGATTGCCAGATTATCGATACGGCGGGAATAGAGCCCGTTCCCATGCATGCGGAACTGAAATTTACCACCGGTGCCGACGGTGAAGACGCCCCGGTGATCCTTGTTATGGATTATGCCTTCGGCGCACAGGCCTTCGAAGGGATGGACTGTCTGCTTAATCCCTATCCGGAAAATTCCGAAACGCCCGTGGAAACCCCGATCAATGTGGCCTCCATATCCATTATGGGTAAAGCCGGCATCCTGGCCGGCAATAAAGGGGAAATCATGCTGGCGACTGCGCATGTTATCGAAGGAACTTCCGATAACTACATGTTTGAAAATGATCTCGACGCCGCTGATTTTGACGATGACATGCCGGTGCATACCGGTCCCATGATTACGGTACTGGGAACCTCCCTTCAAAACCGGGATATGCTCCTTCGTTTCCAGAATTCATGGAAAACGGTGGGCCTGGAAATGGAAGGCGGACATTATCAGCGGGCCATTGGCGCTGCGATTATCAAGGGGCATATTTCCAGAGATGTGAAGATTCGTTACGTATACTATGCGTCAGACAACCCACTGGAAAGCGGGCAGACGCTGGCCGCAGGTGAAATGGGCCCGGAAGGCATCCGCCCCACCTACATGGCCACCAAGGTGATCCTGGAGCGGATTCTGTCCGGCAATAAATAGAACTAGAACCTATCTCAACATTCGGATTTCGGTTCAAGATCGCGGCGGCGTCTTGTTTCAAACCGCAGACATACTCGCGTATTTCTAGGATTTGAAATAAGACGCCAACAAAGATATTGGGCCGAAAGATAATTTTGAGATAGGTTCTAAAAAAAGCGGGGAGCCCGACTGGATAGGCTCCCCGCTTTATGCATTTCATGAACAAAGCTGTTCGGTCGCCTCCGGAATGGAGGCAATACCTTGCCTAGTACCGGTAATGATCCGGCTTGTATGGCCCCTCCTTGGGAATGCCCAAATATTCGGCCTGCTTGTCGTTGAGCGTGGTGAGTTTGACGCCAAGTCTTGCCAAATGGAGCCTTGCGACTTCTTCGTCGAGGTCCTTGGGCAGCGTATACACCTGATTGTCTAAATCCTCGGTGGCCAGCTTGATCTGGGCGAGGGTCTGGTTGGTGAAACTGTTGCTCATGACAAAACTGGGATGCCCCGTGCCGCAGCCAAGGTTCACCAGACGGCCTTCGGCCAGCAGAATAATGGAGTTGCCGCTTTTGAGGTGCCACTGGTCCACCTGGGGCTTAATCCTTGTTTTTTCACAGTTTTTTTCCAGGTAGCTCACCCCGATTTCATGGTCGAAATGGCCGATGTTGCATACGATGGCCTCGTTTTTCATCATCTCCATGTGCTCCCCGGTAATGACATCGCAGCATCCCGAGGCGGTCACGAAGATGTCCCCCTTGGGTGCCATCTCCTCCATTGTGGAGACTTCATAGCCTTCCATTGCCGCCTGCAGGGCGCAGATCGGGTCGATTTCCGTGATCACCACCCGTGCCCCGTATCCGCGCATGGACTGGGCTGATCCTTTGCCCACATCACCATACCCGCAAACCACGACGATTTTTCCGGCGACCATGGTGTCTGTTGCCCGCTTGATGCCGTCGGCCAGCGAGTCGCGGCAGCCGTAGATGTTGTCGAACTTGGATTTGGTTACCGAATCGTTTACGTTGATGGCCGGAAAGAGCAGTTCCCCCTTCTTGGCCAGCTGGTACAGACGGTTCACGCCGGTTGTCGTTTCTTCGGATACGCCCTGGATTTTTTCCGCGACTTTGTGCCACTTTTTCGGATCTTTCTGATAGGCGGCTTTGAGGCGGTTAATGATGCACTGGTACTCGTATACGTCGTATTCCTTGTCGAGCATTGAAGGATCTTTTTCCGCCTTGACTCCTTCATGGATCATCAGCGTGGCGTCTCCGCCGTCGTCCACGATCAGGTCCGGTCCGCTGCCGTCCGGCCAGGTAAGCGCCATTTCCGTGCACCACCAGTAATCCTCCAGTGATTCGTCTTTCCATGCGAAAACAGCGGCGGCGCCGGACTTGGCAATGGCCGCGGCCGCATGGTCCTGGGTGGAGAAAATGTTGCAGGACGCCCACCGGATGTCCGCACCCAGCACTTTCAAGGTGTCAATGAGCATGGCGGTCTGGATGGTCATGTGCAGACTACCGGTGACCTTGAACCCCTTAAGCGGCTTTTCCGGGCCGTATTTTTCGCGCACGGCCATCAGTCCGGGCATTTCATTTTCCGAGAGTTCCATTTCCTTGAATCCCAGGGGTGCAAGAGAAATATCCGCGACCTTATTGGGAAGGGAAAGGTCGAGTTCGGGTATGTTTGTTTTGTTGTCTTTGGTCATTAACATGTTTTTTCCTTTCGTTATGTTTTGTGGCGATTTTCTGGTTTCCAATAAATTCAATTTGTTTTTATCTTGTTTTTTATTACCATATCAACTTATGTTGATATATTAATTTCAATTATAAAGATTTTTTGCCTGATGTCAAGGATTAATTTACACAGGAAAGAGTAAAACGGCTACGCCTGTTGTAAAAATGGCAACTATTGCGGTTGGTCGGTGGGTACCCTTTTTTCTGGAAGGGCAAGCGTTTTTTCCCGTAAATCATCTATCACCGCCTGGCCTTCCAGGTCCGGTTCCTTCTCCCCGGAGACAAGTTCCTTGTAGGTGCCCGGATTTTTGCTTTCTGCAGCGGGAAGAACCACGTCATATCGGTGCAGAAGGTTCGATGAGGGGCTGTATATGTATACGGGGCCGAACTTGAAATCATCTGCTGATTCCTTTATATGGCCGTAGACCGCAATGTCCTTGGGAATAAATGTTCGGGGAGTGGCAAGGCCCAGGATTTCGGCAAATATTCCCAGGCTGTCAACGATGCTGTCTGGATGTTCCTGCGCAAGAGCGTCGGACGCTTCCTGGTATAGCGCCTCAACGTCCTCATTGGTAAAGGTCAGGTCGATTCTTTCGAGCGCCTCATGCCTGATTTTATCCACCGTGTCAAACCGTCTGGAAATCACCACATCCTTGTCATTTAATATTTTCAGTATATTCCGGATCCTTACCATTTCCCCCAGGGTAGGGTTTTTTCGCATCAATACGTCATCGACATCGGTGTCATAAATCTTCAGCTCGTTATCCAACAGCACGATGGGTTTTTTGCCCTGGTCAAAGTCTCTGGCATACATTTCAAGGCCCCGGCGGGTGTTTGATTCATACCCTGCCATTTCCAGAAGAAACCGCATGTCATCCTTGTCGATCGTAAACCCTTCGCTGACGGAGCCGATGGAGTCTTTCACCGCCCGGGCAAGCCGGTCCACCCGTACTTTCATCTGCAGGTTTTCTTTAAATGACATTTTGCACCTTTTTTGCTAAAACAGAGTTCCGTATACGGAAAGCAATGTGTTTTTACCGGTTGGGGTAAAATACCTGCATCCGCCCAACAACTTTTACCAGTTCATCATTCTTAATCCATACCTTAACATAATAAGCATGCCTCGAAAAAAATCCATTGTTCTCATCCATCCTCCCGCAAGCGTGCTTTCCGAAGCGCCGGCCGGGGTCGCCAGGCTTGCCGGGTTTTTGCGGGGAAAGGGCGTGGACTCTCGTGTGATCGACCTGAACATCGAGGCGATATGCGGGATGGTGGAAGGAAACTTTGCAGCGCAAGATTCCCCTGGGGGCGATACCTGGACGCGCCGCGCAAAATCGGCTGTCCATAAAAACATGGCGGCGCTCCGGTCCCCCCGCCTGTACGAATCTTTGGATCGCTACAAGCGGGCGGTAATGGATATAAACCGCCTGCTACACATGGCAGGCCGTGAAAAAGGCGTACACCTGTCTCTTTCGAACTACACAGAGGCGCAGCGCATTCCGGTTAGAAGCCGTGACCTTGCGGATGCGGCCGTTGATTTTGAAAGCAACCTGTTTTTCCCTTTTTTCGAAAAAAAGTTGTCTCAGATATTTTCAGAAGCGCTTCCGGATATTGCAGGCATCTCCGTTAACTTCCTGGGTCAGGCCCTTTGCGCATCCGCCATAGCCGGGTATATCCGAAAGCGCTTTCCCTCCGTGCGGATTGTTTTCGGCGGCGGACTGGTAACCTCCTGGATGAAGATCCCGAGCGTTTCAACCCCCTTGAGAGGAATTGCGGACGACATGGTTTCCGGTCCCGGAGAAATACCCCTGGCCGCCATGTGTGGTATAGAAGAAAACGACCGGAACGGCATCCCCGGCTTCCCTTATGATTACGGCTGTTTTGACCTTGACAAATACCTTTCGCCGGGGATCGTTCTGCCCATATCCGCATCCGATGGATGTTACTGGCGCAAATGTTCTTTCTGCCCTGAAAAAGCGGAAAAGAAAAAATACCGGCATTATCCG
Source organism: Desulfobacteraceae bacterium (assembly GCA_011389515.1). Classification (GTDB taxonomy): domain Bacteria; phylum Desulfobacterota; class Desulfobacteria; order Desulfobacterales; family Desulfosalsimonadaceae; genus B1SED10-16. Next base: position 34,713 of record JAABUA010000021.1, on the reverse strand, counting down.
CCGACAGAAATTGCGCGCCTTCCAAGTGGCCATGCCGGCAATAGAAAGCCGGCCCTTGTTCATTTCGTTGACAATGCCCTTTCTCCCCGGTTCATGAAATACCTGATTGACAATCCCCCAGGAGTTCCCTGGTACGGATTTGCCCGGATTACCCGGCATCTTTCGGATCCCGAATTTACCGCCGGTCTCGCCGCTTCCGGCTGCGTAATGCTGAAAGTCGGCATTGAATCCGGTGACCAGGGCGTACTGGATGCCATGGGAAAGGGAACACGCGTGGAAGAGATATCCGGTGCATTGAAAACATTGGCGTCCAGCGGCATTTCCGTGTATGGGTATCTTCTTTTCGGCACACCCGGCGAGAATGAAAAAAAAGCCCGCAAAACGATGGATTTTATTCTTGAACACAGCGAGTATATCGATTTTTTAAACCTTGCCATTTTCAACCTGCCGGCATACTGCGACGCTGCCGCCGTTCTGGAGACCAGACCCTTTTATCGGGGCGATCTTTCTCTGTACAGGGAATTCGTCCATCCCCTTGGGTGGGATCGCCACCGCGTGCGTGTATTTTTGGAAAAATCGTTCACAGCCGACCCGACCATCCGAAAGATTGTCAACAGTGATCCCCCGTTTTTCACCTCCAGCCATGCCCCTTTTTTCACACTTTTTTCTTCCGATGCCGGATAATACAATTCTTTGTATGTATCAATAGACATGATAATCAGGAAGACCTCGTAGACACCCCTTGCGGGTGCCCTGATTCCGGACACCCGCAAGGGGCGCCCCTATGGGTCCATATTGTGTGGAAATATTTATTGTGTCTATCCAAGAATGCAACAAGCAGCAAGTGCAGGAATTGGCAGGAGATGCCCATTGCCCCATATTTTTCGCCGATCTCCTCCTTGCTTTTTTGGCTGTAAAGTGCAAAAAATACGATTGGGTGAAAATTGCTACAACGCAGTAGATGGAACTTTTAACTTAGCCATCTGTAACGCAGATATTGGGCTTTTTACGAAGCCGTCAAATTTCAAAGAAGGAGAAAAGGTAATGGTAAAGCTTGAAACCAGCATGGGGGATATTGAGATAGAACTTTTGGAGAAAGAGGCGCCGAAAACCGCCGCCAATTTTCTGGACTATGTCAACAAGGGGCATTATGACGGCACCATTTTTCACCGGGTCATCGACGGCTTCATGATCCAGGGGGGAGGAATGACCACGGAAATGGCGGAAAAAAAGGTCGGCGCGCCCATTGAAAACGAGGCGGACAACGGCCTTAAAAATGACGCCTATGCCGTGGCCATGGCCCGGACGCAGGATCCGCACAGCGCAACGGCCCAGTTTTTCATCAATGTCAAGAAAAACGAATTTCTGAACCATACCGCCAAAACCCCTCAGGGATATGGGTATACCGTTTTCGGCAAGGTGGTCAAAGGGCACGGGGTGGTCAACAAGATCAAGGGGGTCGCCACCGGGCGCAAGGGAATGCATGATGACGTTCCGGTAACCCCGGTGGTGATCAACAAGGCGTCGGTGGTGGAGTAGCGGGTGCGCTGAAAACGGAGCCGGTTAGTTGGCCCCCGCTATTTGTAAACTGTACTGTTTCATTGCCAATACAAGGTAAAGAACTGGGTATTCTGATGGAGATGAAAACACATACGGCCAAGATGCTTGCGCAGGTGAGAAAAAGCGCCCCCCTGGTCCATAATATCACCAATTACGTCGTGATGAATTCGTCGGCCAACATCCTTCTGGCACTGGGTGCATCCCCGGTCATGGCCCACTGCCTGGCAGAGATCGAAGAGATGACCGGCAGCGTAAACGCACTGGTATTAAATATCGGCACGATAGAGGAAAGCTGGCTGGAGGCAATGCTTCTTGCCGGAAAGACAGCCAACAAAAAGGGAATCCCCGTTATTCTGGATCCCGTGGGGTCGGGGGCGACAACCTTTCGAACCGAATCTGTCCGTCGTATCCTTGATGAGTGCTGTGTTTCTGTCTTGCGCGGCAATGCTTCTGAAGTGTTTTCCCTGGCCGGATCGGGCGTAAAAACAAGGGGAGTCGATTCTTCGCTTTCCCTTGCCGATGCCCATGTGGATGCCGCCCGCGGCATGGCAATGGATCTGGGATGCATTGTCGCCATTTCCGGCACGGCCGATTGCATCACCGACGGGAGCAGGGTTTTTTCTGTAAAAAACGGGCACCCGCTCATGACAAAAGTCACCGGCATCGGCTGCGGTCTGTCCGCAACAGTTGCGGCTTTCTGCGCGGTTGCGGAAAAAGACTTTCTTGAAGCGACTGTTTCTGCCTTTGGCTTTTATGGCATGTGCGGAGGTATGGCCGCGAAAATTGCAGATAAACCGGGAAGCTTCGAGGTCGCCTTTATTGATTGTCTGTATTCGGCAGGTGAAAGCGAAATCGCTGAGATGCTCGATATATCGGAGTAGTGACCGGTCCTTGATTGGTGATGACCGGAAAGGAATAATGCCCAGGGAAAACAAATGCGGATGCCTGATGAATTTTCAAGCAAAAAAAACATTTGCAACGATTGATTATCCTACATGTAACCCCGGCAATTGCGACCCGGAAAATGGTATTTGCGCTGCCGTGGATGCATGTTCCCATAAAGTGATCAAACAGATGGACGGCCCCTTTGAACAACCCATGATATTCCAGCATTTATGCCAGGGATGCTGGGAGTGTATAGACGCCTGTCCCCTTGATGCCATATACATAAAACGTCTTGGCAGTTAATCCCGTCCAAATATTCTCGTCATTTCCCGCAAGTTCGATGCAGAAACCGAATGGAGCTGTTTTTCTTCCAGTTGCCACTGCCAGTTTCCCGAAGGGCTGCCCGGCCGGTTGATCCGCGCTTCGCTTCCCAGGCAGAGCAGGTCCTGCATGGGGATGATGCAGCGCCTTGCCCGTGACATGAGAGCCGTCCGAATCAACTCCCCGGTAAATTCCACTGCCGTCATGTGCCGGCCGAAGTAGGAGAACACTCTTTTTCTGCCCCTTTCCCCGGCTTCCTCCTCAAACCATCCCCTGGCGGTATTGGTGTCATGGGTGCCGGTGTATACCACGCAGTTTTGGTCAATATTATGGGGTGCATTGGGGTTTGCCCCCGGATCTTCGTCAAAACCGAAAACAAGCACTCGCATTCCCGGAATATCATATTCCCGGACAACTTCGCGAACATCCGCAGTGATGAGGCCGAGATCCTCGGCAATGATCGGCGGGCAGGGGAATTGCTTGAACAGCGCGGTAAAAAATTGTCTTGCGGGCGCTTTGATCCATTTTCCGTTGACGGCGGTTTGCTGGCCGGCGGGAATTTCCCAGTATGCGACAAGCCCCCGAAAATGATCGATGCGGAGATCGTCGAAAAGATCCAGATTGTGACGGATGCGGCGAATCCACCAGTCAAAGCCGGTTTCCACGTGCATTTGCCATCGGTATACCGGGTGCCCCCAGTGCTGGCCGGTCTTGCTGAAATAGTCCGGCGGCACACCGGATACAGCGGTGGGGCACATATCGCGGTCAAGCTTGAACAGGTATGGGTGGGCCCACGTGTCCGCGCTTTCATGGGGGACATAAATCGGCAGATCCCCCATGATGGATATTCCCTTCATGTTACTCCGGTGTTTCAGGGCCTGCCATTGCTTATAAAATTGATACTGCACAAACCGGATGAAAAAAACGGCGTCTGAAAGCTTCCGGGATGCGGTTTTCAGGGCGTCTGGTTTGCGCTTGCGTATGGGTTCCGGCCACAGGTGCCACTTTGACTGTTGATAATGGTTTGTAAGGGCTGTAAACAGCGCGTAATCATCGAGCCAATGGGCATGCGTTGCGCAAAAATCGGCAAATGCGTGATCCGGCCGAAATCGTGTGAAGGCCTTTTGAAGCAGAAGGTTTTTATGGTTTTCACCCGCGTTGTAATGGATGGTCCCTGTCGAGAAAAAAGGCATGTCCGTGAGATCTGCTTTTTCAAGCAAACCGTCCGCAACCAGAAGTGCCGGGCTGATCAAAAGCGGATTGAACGCAAAGGCGGAAGGGCTGTGGTAAGGGCTGTGTCCGTTTTCCGCCAGGGTGGGGTTGATCGGCAGAACCTGCCACACCGTCTGTCCGGCATCCTGCAGGAAATCAACGAATCGATGGGCTTCCGGGCCCATATCGCCGACGCCGTGGACAGACGGAAGGCTTGGAATCGGGAGCAAAATGCCGCTTGAACGAATTTTCATGGTCGGTTAGGGTCCCATCTAAGCGGTTTTTTTCCTTCGCTGTTTTATGCGTTTTCCGGCACGGCCTCGATAAGCTGGAGTACAACAATGGCATAAGGGGCGATTGTCACACTGTCATTTGCGTCAAGAAGGGTTTCTGAATCCGTAAAGCCGCCATCCTGTCCGGTATCTATGACCATGCGCCACCGAGCCTTCCATCTTTCGCCCACGACAGTGAAATCTATGGGTTCATGGTGGGCGTTGAACATGAGATAGAAGCTGTCATCGGTTACGGGCTTCCCCCGGGGATTGGGGTTGGGTATGGTCTCTCCGTTCAGATAAACGCAAAGGGAGCTTGCGTGCCCTTCTCCCCAGTTTTCTTCTCCCATCTGCTGGCCGTCCGGTGTGATCCATATGATGTCCTTGACCTCGCTCCCGTGAATGCGGCGCCCCAAAAACCAGCGTCTTCGTCTGAATACCGTATGCTCCCTGCGAAACTGGATGAGGCGGCGACAGAAATGCAGCAGCGTTTCGTCAACATTTTCCCAGTCATACCAGGAGATGTCATTGTCCTGGCAGTACCCGTTGTTGTTCCCAAGCTGGGTCCGCCCGAACTCATCCCCGCCCAAGAGCATGGGCACGCCCTGGGACAGCATGAGCGTGACAAGGAAATTTTTTTTCTGCCGGTCCCGCAAAGCGTTTATCTCCGCATCGTCCGTGGGCCCCTCTACACCGCAGTTCCATGAACGGTTGTGGTCCTCGCCGTCCTCGTTGTTCTCTTCGTTGGCGTCGTTGTGCTTTTCGTTGTAGGAGACCAGATCGTTCAATGTAAAACCGTCGTGCGCGGTGACGAAGTTGATGCTGGCATACGGCAGGCGGGAGGTGTTTTCATAGAGATCCGGGCTGCCGGTAAGCCGGTAGGCGAATTCCCCCATGGTCTGTTCCCGGCCGGCCCAGAAATCGCGGATGCAATCCCGGTACTTGCCGTTCCATTCCGTCCACAAGGGCGGAAAGTTGCCCACCTGGTATCCACCCTCGCCCACATCCCACGGCTCCGCAATGAGTTTTACCTGGCTGATCACCGGGTCCTGCTGGATAATGTCAAAAAAGGACGACAGCCGGTCCACGTCGTGCAGTTCCCGGGCAAGGGTGGAGGCCAGATCGAAACGGAATCCGTCCACGTGCATTTCCAGCACCCAGTATCGCAGTGAATCCATCAGAAGCTGCAGTGCATGGGGATTCCGCATGTTGAGACTGTTTCCGCATCCGGTATAATCCATATAGTACCGGGGATCTTCTGCAAGCCGGTAGTAATAGGCATTGTCAATCCCTTTGAAAGAGACCATCGGACCAAGATGACTCCCTTCGCCGGTGTGGTTATATACCACGTCGAGGATAACCTCGATGCCGGCTTGGTGCAGCGACCGGACCATCTGCTTGAACTCCGATACCACTGCGCCCGGGCGTGTTTCCGATGCATATTCATTATGGGGGGTGAAATATCCGATGGTGTTGTACCCCCAGTAGTTTCGCAGGCCTTTTTCCACCAGGTGCTTTTCGTGTATGAACTGGTGAACAGGCAGCAATTCGACCGCAGTGATGCCCAACCCCTTAAAATAATCGATGATTGCCGGATGCGCAACGCCGGCATAGGTGCCGCGAAGTTCAGGTGGCACTTCCGGATGGCGGGCGGTCAGCCCCTTGACATGGGTTTCGTAGATGATGGTTTCATGCCACGGAATTTGAAGCCGGCGATCCCCTTCCCAGTCGAAATGGGGCTGGTGCACCACGCACCGGGGCATGAACGGCGCACTGTCAGAATCGCTTTTCACTTCGAAACCCGCATCGAATGGATACGGGAATACCGCTTCATCCCACTGGACCTGTCCTTCAGTGGCTTTTGCATAGGGATCGATAAGCAGCTTGGCCGGGTTGCACCGATGGCCGTTTTCCGGCTCCCACGGTCCATGAACCCGGTATCCGTATCGCTGGCCGGGTTGGACATCCGGCAGGTACCCATGCCAGCAAAAGCCCGTGACTTCGGGCAAATCGATTCGGGTTTCATTTTTCTGCTCATCGAACAGGCACAATTCCACGCGCTCGGCGATTTCGGAAAAAAGGGAAAAGTTGGTGCCCGACCCGTCGAACACGGGGCCGATCGGGTAGGGTGTCCCTGGCCAGACTTTCATGGCATCTGCTCCTTTGTCGTTTATATTGCCGCATGATATTCATGCAGCAGTAATGCCGCTGTTGCCGACTAAATAAGTAAAGAATAATGGTGCAGATATGGGGATGCCATGCAAATGACGGTATTTTTTGGGTCTGGATCGTTTTTACGGCAACGGGTGCGGCCGTCACCAGTCGGCATTTTTTGTTGGTTTTGACGTGGCGGCGCCAGGGTGGCATCATTATTATTGGTATACATTACAGACGACTTCGCAAAAAGTCCAATATCTGCGTTACGTACAATTTTTGAAGAATCTTACGTACGGCTAAGAACGCTCAATTCTTCAAAAATTGCACGCGCCTTGATCTTGTCACGCCATGGCGCGATTCAAAGCCGTCTGAGCACGACTTTTTACAAGAGCATCATTACAAGCCATCTCAAAAAATCTTTTTTTTGAGATGGCTTGTACACCATATAATGATGATCGTTTCTTGGATTGGAAAACAACATGGCCGATCGATTGTTTGACGCTGTCATTTTCGACCTGGACGGTGTTATCACCCACACCGCCCTGCTTCATGTGCGGGCTTGGACGCAGTTGTTCGACGGGTACCTTCAGGCGCTCTCCCAACGGGAAAACCACCCTTTCCAGCCCTTCACCCGGGAGGATTACCTTTCTTTTGTGGATGGAAAACCGCGTTATGACGGTATTGTTTCCTTTCTGGATGCCAGGGGGATCGTTCTGCCCTATGGAAGTCCCGGAGATTCCCCCGGCAAAGAAACGGTATGCGGTCTTGGCAACCGGAAAAATGACATATTCAACGACCTGTTACAAACCGAGGGCGTAACCGTCTTTCCCACCAGCGTGAAATTGATCGAAACGCTCAAAAAAAAAGGCGTAAAAATCGGGGTGGCCTCTTCGAGCAAAAACTGCCGGAATATTCTGGAAACCCAGGGGCTGCTGGACCTGTTCGATGTCCGTGTGGACGGTGAGGTGTCCGAGAAATGGGGGCTTTCCGGAAAGCCTGCGCCGGATATTTTCACCGCTGCGTGTGACCGGCTGGATGTGGACTATGACCGCGCGGTAGTGGTGGAAGATGCGGTATCCGGCGTTCAGGCCGGGCGGGAGGGACGATTCGGCCTGGTTGTAGGCGTTGCCCGGGAAATTGACGGCGCCGTGCTGATGCAAAACGGGGCGGACCTGGTGGTGGGCGATCTGGGGGAAATCAGCGTGGCGGACATCGAGCGGTGGTTTGAAACGGGGCTTGACGCCGATCAGTGGTGCATCACGTTTCATGACTATGACAAAACGATGGAAAAAACCCGTGAAGCGCTGCTTGCCGTAGGCAACGGCTACATGGGCACCCGGGGGGCCATGGAAGAATCCTCTTCCGGGCGGGTCAATTATCCCGGCACCTACATGGCAGGGGTGTTTAACCGTCTCACATCTCGCGTGAGCGGCAAAGACATTGAAAACGAGGATTTTGTCAACTGTCCCAATTGGCTGCCGGTCAATTTCCGGATAGGCAACGACCCTTTTATGGACATCAACCACGTTGCCATTGATTCTATTAGCAGGCGGCTTGACCTCAGCACCGGCATCCTGCACCGGGACATGGTGGTAACAGATACGTCCGGCCGCAAAACACGGATGGTATCAGAGCGGTTTGCAAGCATGAATGACCCGCACATCTGTGCTCTCAGATACCGTCTGACCCCCTTGAATTATCAGGGCGCCGTCACTGTATCCACGGCCATCGACGGAACGAATATCAACGAAGGGGTCGAGCGCTACCGGGATCTGAACCAGAAACATCTGGAACCCCTTTCACAGACCGCCATGGATAATCGCCTTTTGCTGACGGTCAAAACCACATCTTCGGACATAGAAATCGCCCTGGCCGCCGGGATTCGCGCAAGCGGCGCACCGATTGCCGCCGTTTCCCATGAAACCTCACCGGGCCGGGCGGAGATATTTTATACCTTTGACGCCCGGGAGAACCAGACATTCTTTTTGGAAAAACGGGTGGCGCTGTATACATCGCAGGATGCCGGCGTGGACGACCCTTCGGAAGCCGCTGGTGCGGCAATTGGCCAAATGCCCTCCTTTGATGCGGTGAAGCAGGCCAGCACAACCCGGTGGGCTGCGCTTTGGGAAGAGATGGATATCCGGCTGACGGGCGACCGGTTCAGCCAGAAAATGCTCCGGCTTCACATGTACCACCTCATGGTGAGTGCATCGCCCCACAACGTTGGGCTGGATGCCGGCATGCCGGCGCGCGGCCTGCACGGGGAAGCTTACCGGGGGCATATTTTTTGGGACGAGCTTTTCATCCTTCCCTTTTACGACCTTCATTTTCCCGCGATTGCCAGGTCGCTGCTCATGTACCGATACCGGCGCCTGGACAAGGCAAGAGCGCTTGCCAGGGCCGAAGGGCGAATGGGCGCGATGTTTCCCTGGCAGAGCGGCAGCACCGGCCGGGAAGAAACCCAGATCATTCACTTAAATCCCATGACCGGCAAGTGGGGGCCGGACCACAGTGCGCGCCAGCGCCACGTCTCTTTGGCCATCGCCTTTAACATCTGGCAGTATTATCATATCACCCGGGATGCGCAATTCATGGAAGCCTTTGGCGCGGAAATGTTTTTCGAGATCTGCCGATTTTTTGCGGATTCGGTCCGTTTGGATCCGGATACGGGGCGTTTCCACATCGACGGAGTCATGGGACCGGACGAGTTCCATGAAAAATATCCGGAAAGCGACAGCGGCGGCCTTACCGACAACGCCTATACCAACCTGATGGCCCACTGGGCGCTTGTAACCGCCGGGGAGATTTTTGCAGCCATAAGCGGTCCTGCCAGAAAATCCCTTCATGCGGGGATCGGCATCGATTCCCGGGAAATTGAAAAATGGCGAAATATCGCAGCCGGGCTCAACGTGGTCATGACAGATGATATTATGGCACAGTTTGACGGCTACTTTTCCCTTGCGGAACTGGACTGGGATCATTACCGGGGGGTGTACGGCGATATTCATCGACTGGACCGGATTTTGAAAAAAGAGGGGAAATCGCCGGATCAGTACAAAGCTGCCAAGCAGGCCGACATGCTGATGGCCTTTTTTGTATTGGGAGACCGGAAAGTATCGGAAATCCTTACATCCATGGGATATGAACCGGGAAACGATTTTTTCGGGAAAAACGTCGCCTATTACATGCCCCGCACTTCCCATGGATCGACCCTGAGCCGTGTGGTGCACAGCGCTCTTGCCGCCGCGCAGGGGGACGCCCGCACGAGTTGGCAGTTCTACCAGGAAGCCCTGGCGAGTGATTATTCCGATATCCAGGGGGGTACCACCGGCGAGGGGATTCACACGGGGGTCATGGCCGGGACCGTTCTTCTTGCCATGACCACATACGGCGGTTTGAGAATCGACGGGGAGACGCCTCGGATTCATCCGGCACTGCCCGGATTGTGGAAAAGAATCCGTTTCGGCATACGGTTTCGCAATGTTCGCTATGAATTTGACATTACGCGGAGTGAAGCGATCATGCGAAAGCAAATAAATACAGATCTGTAAAAAAGGATACGCATCATGCTGGGAGACGTATTGTTAATCGAGGACAAGCACCGGGAAGCGGCAAAGAGGATCAAGGAAAAGCTGCTGGCAGGCGATCCCCCCAAGCGGGTCGTCGCCATATCCGGGGAATCCGGATCGGGCAAATCCGAGCTTTCCCACTGCCTGGGCAGGGCGCTGAAAGACGCCGGCATACGGGCAAAGGTGCTGCACAGCGACAATTATTACCATGTCCCGCCCCGGGATCGGAACCGGTGGCGGCAGGCGCACGGTCCTGAGAGCATCGGTCTGGATGAATACAACTGGCCGGCCATCGAAAAAACGATCGAAGATTTCAAAAACAACCGGAAGTCTGAAATGCCATGCATTGATCTCGTAACCGACCAGGTGGACATGCTGATCACCGATTTCAGCGGGATCGATCTTCTGGTGCTTGACGGTCTGTATGCGATCCAGGCCCGCGGGGTCGATTTGCGGGTATTTATCGACCTGACGTTTCACGAAACCAAGAAGGCTCAGTTGCTGCGCGGCAAGGAAAAGGTGGACGACTGGCGGATGACCGTCCTGGAGCAGGAACACCGGGTGGTATCTTCCCTGCGGGAAAAGGCCGACCTGATCGTGAACAAGTCCTATGAAATCGAAGCGGCAAAGGGGTAGCCGGATGCCATGAAAAAAATTCCCCGGGCCACCTACCGGCTCCAGTTTCACAAGGGGTTCACTTTCGACGATGCAGCGGCCGTTGCCGATTACCTTTCTGCCCTGGGCGTCAGTCACATTTACGCGTCCCCCTATCTTCAGGCCGCCCCTGGAAGCACACACGGATACGATGTGACAGACCATTGCTCTGTTAATGAGGAGCTTGGCGGCGAGTCGGCCCATGGCCGCATGTGCCGGTCGCTTCAGGCAAACGGCCTGGGTCAGGTGATAGACGTGGTCCCCAATCACATGTCAATCAGCCATCCGGTTTGCAACCGGTGGTGGTGGGATGTTTTAAAAAACGGACCCCAAAGCCGCTTTGAGCGGTTTTTCGACATTGACCGGGATCCGCCGGAAAAGAGACTGAAAGGAAAAGTGCTGCTGCCGGTTCTCGGGGACCATTACGGCCGGGAGCTTGCAAAGGGAAAGATCCGGGCGGCAGTCCGGGATACGGAGCTGGTCATCGACTATAATGAAATGATCTTTCCCGTGTCACCGCCATCCCCTGCCGGAGGGGATCTGCACGACCTTGCCGGAAGCCTCTTGGCCGATGGAACCGCATTGGATGACCTTCTCCAAAAACAGCATTACCGCCTGGCTTTCTGGCGGTCGGCGTCCCAGGACGTAAATTACCGGCGCTTTTTTTCCATAAATGACCTGGCTGCCATTCGGATCGAAGAAGACGCCGTTTTTACGGAAACCCACCGGCTGATTTTCCACTGGCTGCATCAGGGAATCATCGACGGTCTTCGGATCGACCACCCGGACGGGCTTGCCGACCCGGATCAATATTTCAGGCGCCTGGCAGAGGCCGCCCCGGATGTGTGGGTCGTGGTGGAAAAGATCCTTCACCCCGGGGAGGACCTGCCCGCCCAATGGCCGGTGGCCGGCACCACGGGGTATGACTTTCTGAATCTCACTGCCGGACTGTTCATTGATCCTGCCGGCGAAATTCCGCTTACCCGGTTTTATGACGCCTTTACCGGTGAAAAAACCGTCTACGGGGATCTGGTTTACCAGTGCAAGCACCAGGTCATGGATGATCTTTTGGGCGCGGATGTCAATCGGCTGGCGGAAATCATGGTCCGGATCTGTGAGGAGCATCCCTGCCATCGGGATTATACCCGCCATGAGCTCAAGAATGCGGTAAAGGAGCTTATTTGCTGCATGCCGGTATACCGGACCTATGTGCGAAAAGGATGCGCATTGCGGGAAACCGATGCCCGCATCATCAAAGATACGGTTTCCATGGCAAAAATCCGGCGTCCAACGATGGATCCGGCGCTGTTTGACTTTATCGGGGATCTGCTGTGCGGACGGATAACCGGAGAACAGGAAGAAGATTTGATGGTGCGGTTTCAGCAGCTCAGCGGGCCGGCAGCGGCAAAGGGGGTTGAAGATACGGCGTTCTACCGGTACAACCGGCTCTCGGGTCAAAACGAGGTGGGCGGGGACCCCACTGCTTTCGGGTTGTCGCCTGCGGTATTCCACGAAAACATGCGCATGCGCGCAAATCGGTATCCCGCGGCCATGCTGGCCACTTCCACCCATGACACCAAGCGGAGCGAGGACGTGCGGGCCCGTCTGGCGCTTCTCTCCGAGATACCGGCGCCATGGGAGAGGGCCGTCATGGAATGGTCTGCCGCAAACGCTCCTTACCGCCGAAACGGCCTGCCGGATGCCAACATGGAATATCTCCTTTACCAGACCCTGGTCGGCGCATGGCCCCTTTCATCGGACCGTGCAGCGGCATTTATGGAAAAAGCGGCGCGCGAGGCCAAGCGACATACGTCATGGGAGAACCCGGACAGCACGTACGAAGAGGCATTGCGGGCATTTGTGACCGGTATTTTATCCGATGACACCTTTTTACGATCCTTATCGGCCTTTGTGGCGCCGCTCGTTTTTCCCGGGAGGGTCAATGCAATGGCACAGGTGCTGATCAAACTGACCGCCCCGGGGGTGCCGGACATATACCAGGGAACCGAATTGTGGGATATGAGCCTTGTGGATCCGGACAACCGGCGGCCGGTGGATTTTTCCTTGCGAAGAAAACGGCTCATGTCAGTTGAAAACATGACGCCGGAGCAGATCATGGCGGCAATGGATACGGGTCTTCCCAAGCTGTATTTGATCCGTCAGGCGCTTTGGCTGCGAAAGGAAAACCCGGAAATGTTCGCCCCGTCAGCCGGGTATGCGCCCGTTGATGTCCGGGGGAAGCAGCAAAAGCATGCCATCGCTTATCTGCGGGGAGGGCGGGCGGCAGTGATCGTTCCCCGCCTGGTCATGGGGTTTTCCGGAGACTGGCAGGATACAAGGGTCGAACTGCCCCGGGGCCGGTGGCAAAACCGGTTCACCGGCGAGACTGTTAATGCGGATCCGGAGGGCCGCTGCCCGGGTGTTTTCCTGGGGCGCATACTGAAGCGTTTCCCCGCAGCGCTGCTGGTAAAGGAGGCATAAGGATATGAATCCCATCCGGGTCTGGGCGCCCACGGCGAAAACGGTGGCCGCCCGCATCGGGGAGAGCAACATTCCCCTTGACGAAGCTCCCGGGGGCTGGTGGCGGCTTTTACAGCCGGTTCCTCCTGGCACTGATTACGCCGTTGTCATAGACGGCCAATCGCCCGTGCCCGATCCAAGGTCCCTGCAGCTGCCCTACGGCATTCACGGGCCGTCCCGGACCGTGGATCATACGGCGTTTGAATGGCAGGATGCAAAATGGCAGGCCCCGCCCCTGTCATTCGGTATCGTCTACGAGCTTCACACGGGGACGTTTTCGGAAAAAGGAACCTTTGACGGGGTGATCGACCACCTGGAAGATCTCTGCGGCCTGGGGATCACCCACATCGAACTGATGCCGGTAAACAGCTTTTCGGGCGTCAGGGGGTGGGGGTATGATGGGGTCGGCCTGTATGCCCCCCAGGAAAGCTACGGCGGCCCGGACGGAATGAAACGCCTGGTGGATGCCTGTCACGGTCGGGGGCTTGCGGTCATCCTGGACGTGGTTTACAATCACCTTGGGCCTGAGGGCAATTATCTCGCGCATTTCGGCCCCTATTTCGCGGACCACTATACATCCCCGTGGGGGAAGGCGGTCAATCTTGACGGCCCCTACAGTTTCGAGGTGCGTCGTTTTTTTGTCGACAACGCATTGATGTGGCTGCGGGATTACCATGTAGACGGGCTTCGCATCGATGCGGTGCATGCTTTTATGGATATTTCCGCCATCCATTTTCTGGAGGAAATGGCCTGCGCGGTCAGGCGCCTGGAAGCGGAAACCGGGAGGCACCTCGTGCTGATCGCTGAAAGCGATCTCAATGATCCCCGTATCGTAAAGCCGGTCGAGTCAGGCGGATACGGTCTGGACGCCCAGTGGAGCGACGATTTCCACCATGCCCTCCATGCGGTGCTTACCGGTGAAAAAGACGGGTATTATTCGGATTTCGGAGAAATAGGGGATCTCGCGCGAACCCTTGAACGCGGTTTTGCCTATGACGGCCGGTATTCCGGCTTCCGGAAAAGGATTCACGGCCGGCCAATCTGTGGATTGTCCGGAAACCGGTTTTTTGGGTATCTCCAGAACCACGACCAGGTAGGAAACCGGGCCTTAGGAGAGCGGATCGGTCACCTGGCTGGTCCGGACCGGCTCAAGGTCGGTGCGGCCATTGTCTTTTTCGCCCCCTTTGTCCCCATGCTGTTCCAGGGAGAGGAATGGGGGGCATCCACCCCGTTTATGTATTTCACGGATCACCAGGATCCGGACCTTGGCGAGGCGGTCAGAAACGGCCGATGTCGTGAATTTGAAAGCTTTGGATGGCGCCCGGAGGACGTCCCCGATCCCCAGGCGGTTGAAACCTTTGAAAAATCGATTTTACAATGGAAGGAGACGGAGCGGGAACCCCACCGGTCCATTTTGAAATGGTACCGGCAGTTGATCACGCTCCGAAAACAGGCCCCGGATTTGAAAGACGGCCGCATGGACCGGATCCGGACCCGTTGGGACGATTCAGCCCGGTGGCTGCTCATTGAACGCGGGCGGTATTTGCTTGCCTGCAATCTGGGTGAGGCCCGCCAGCTCGTGCCCATACCGACCGAAAAAACGGGCTCCCTTGTGTTATGCTCTGCCAATGGCATCGAATGCAGGGCCGACGGTTTGCTCCTTCCACCGGACAGCGCAGCGATCACGCATTGTGTATGTTGACGCTCCGATAAAAAAATCGTTTCCATTGCTGCACCGGAAATGCCATGGCGCTGCCGTGGGAACGCCGCCTGGACTTTACGATCCGATGCCGCATTCTTTCATGGTTTCGGAAACCCTTTCGTACACATCTGAAAAAATCAGGAGACCTACGATTTCATCGCTTTTCATGACAAAAAGAGAATCGTGGCGTCCCATCACAAACAGGTGAAAGGCCTTGTCGAGGCCGTCTTCGATATGGATGGCCTGTTTTTTTTGAGAATCAGGGATAACCTTCTTGACCTGAACATCCACTGCTTTCCTGCAGAGATCCTTGAAGGGTGTCTGCCACAGTCTAAATGTTTCCTGCATGGCTTCCGTGGCATATCCGAACCCGTACCGGGAGGATGTGTCCTTGTCATCCATCGTCTCATAATTTGGTTCAAGCCCCCGGATCAGGTCGATGGGAGAGATTTTGCCTGTGATCTTCCCGTTTTCGTCTGCAACGAGGAGTATTTTTTCCTTGTTCTCCCCTTTCAGATGTTTATCCCGGGCGTTTTCAAGGGCGGTGAGCGCATCGTAGAAGCTGGCGGTGTGGGCTATTTTTTCAAACGCGTCGATCGGCACCATCAAATCGGCAGCCTTCATTTTTTCCATATTTTTCTCTCCTTCTGAAATCGTGCAGGTAATGTCAAAACCGGCATAAAAGGTCGCGTGTGACCAAATAATAATGAAAAAACGGGAAATGGCAACAGGGCACAGGCCCTTTTGCCGGTAACCATTTCCGGTCTTCCTCTTCTGTCATTTGAACCTACCGGGTGATCTGCCGGTATTTGATCCGGTGGGGGCGGTCGGCGGCATCGCCCAGCCGTTGTTTCCTGTCCGCCTCGTAATCCGCGTAATTGCCCTCGGACCAGATGACCTGGCTGTCCCCTTCAAAGGCGAGGATATGGGTGGCGATGCGGTCCAGAAACCATCGGTCATGGCTGATGATCACGGCGCAGCCTGCAAAATTTTCCAGGGCTTCTTCAAGGGCCCGCATGGTATTGACGTCCAGGTCGTTGGTCGGCTCATCAAGGAGGATCACGTTCGCCCCTTCCTTGAGCATGCGTGCCATGTGGACCCGGTTGCGCTCACCGCCGGAAAGCAGTTTTACCTTTTTCTGCTGGTCCGTACCGGTAAAATTGAACCGGCCCACGTATGCCCTGGATTTTACCGTGACGTCGCCCAGCTGGATCACGTCGTCGCCGCCGGAGATCACTTCCCAAACGGATTTTTCCGGCGCCAGGCTGTCCCGGTCCTGGTCCACGTAAGCCAGCGTGACGGACTCCCCGATGCGAAGACTTCCGGAATCAGGGGTTTCCTTCCCGGTGATCAGCCGGAAAAGGGTCGTCTTGCCGGCGCCGTTGGGTCCGATGATGCCCACGATTCCTCCGGGCGGCAGGGAAAAGGACATGTTTTCAAACAGCAGTCGTTCACCATAGGCTTTGGAAAGGTTTTCCGCTTCCACGACCGATTTGCCCAGCCTCGGCCCCGGTGGGATATAGATCTCCATGTCTTTTGCGGCGGTTTCCCCTTTCAGTGACAGAAGGGTTTCATATGCCTTGATACGGGCCTTGGACTTGGATTGCCGGGCTTTCGGCGACATGCGGATCCACTCCAGTTCTCGTTCCAACGTCTTGTGCCGGTGGGATTCGGCCTTTTCTTCCCTGCGGAGCCGCTCCTGCTTCTGCTCCAGCCATGAGGAGTAGTTGCCCTTGAAGGGAATGCCGCGCCCCCGATCCAGCTCCAGGATCCACCCGGCCACATTGTCCAGAAAATACCGATCATGGGTCACCGCGATGACCGTGCCTTCGTATTTCTGGAGATGCTGTTCCAGCCAGCCGACGGTTTCTGCATCCAGGTGGTTGGTAGGTTCATCCAGCAGCAGGATGTCCGGTTTCTGCAGCAAGAGCCGGCAAAGCGCCACACGCCGTTTTTCGCCGCCGGAGAGCACCTGCACGGGAGTATCGCCGGGCGGGCACCGGAGCGCGTCCATGGCCATCTCCAGTCGGGAATCAAGGTCCCAGGCATCGGCCGCGTCCAGTTTTTCCTGGACTTCTCCCTGCCGTTCGATCAGCTTGTCCATTTCATCATCGGACATGGGTTCGGCGAATTTTTCATTGATGGCGTTGTACTCTTCCATCAGCGCCACCACCGGGGCGACAGCCTGCTCGACAACCTGGCGTATG
The DNA here is from genome assembly GCA_011389515.1 of Desulfobacteraceae bacterium. GTDB lineage: Bacteria > Desulfobacterota > Desulfobacteria > Desulfobacterales > Desulfosalsimonadaceae > B1SED10-16. Next base: position 17,654 of record JAABUA010000021.1, on the reverse strand, counting down.
GTTTTATTGTCGTCAAGGGCCGGCTCCTGCTCCAGGAAGCCCACGGAATACCCCGGGCTGTATGTCATTTCCCCGTTGTACTCCGTATCCAGGCCGGCCATGATGCGCAAGAGGGTGCTTTTCCCTGCGCCGTTCAAGCCCAGTACGCCGATTTTGGCGCCGTAGAAATAGGACAAAGAAATGTCTTCAATGATGGGTTTTTTGTTGTGATACTTGCTCAGACGATGCATCGAGCATATGATTTTATTGGGCTGATTCATGAATTCTCCTTATATTATCCAAACAGGGTCTGTTTTTGGCCAGTCTTTTGATAACATGCTACAGGATATGGCATAAATCAGATGTGATATCAATTTAAAGCGTATTTTTTCGAAACAGTGGTAAACGAAAGGTCAATTTCATTTGGGAGGGTTGCCGGTACAGCCTTTGGCAACTGTGAGGTCTTGAGATCGCTCTACGGCTCGTTGCGCAACATCCTGCAATCAAAACCAATGCAGGATGTTTGGCGCGACTTCGCCAAGAGCGATCCCCAAGCCCTCCCAATGTTGCCTTCAGGCCGCACCGGCACCTCTCTCAAATGAAATTGGTCATTTTTATAGCGCATGATTCAGGGGTATTGCGATATACGTCCCTTCCACTCGTTTGCATTTCGCTTTTTCGAAATCGAAATGGGTTATTTCTAAATCCACAGAACACGACATCTTCCTTTTGAAATGCGGCAACCACCAAACTTTTCGTGTCCGGGATGCTTATTGCAGTGCATTCTATCGGACATTTTACCATTCGGCACATATAAAATGACCAATTTCATTTGGTAGTAGGGTGGTGTTGCCCGTAAGCAACATTGGGAGGACTTGGTAGACAGCTCATGGCGAAGATGCGCCAGGCGTCCTGAATTGTTTGAGTCCCGCCATCGGCGGGGCGAGTTTTCAGGACGCGGCGTATCAAGCCGTAGAGCTGTCACCAAGTTCTCACAGTTGCTGAGGGTAACACCACCCTGCTGCCAAATGAAATTGATCCTTATGTTTTCATGGGAAGAAAGCAATTTTTTGTTGCAACCGGAATATCAATGGCAATATTTATTATTGGTCCTGTTTGTATGAGATGATTTGTTTTATGTAACCGGATGTTGGAAAAGGGAGATGGTATGAAAACATGCAGCCTGAACGAATTCATGAAGAGCCTGAAACCCTGGCTTTCTGACAATTATATCAGAAAAGCCCATATTAATGCGGATGGCCATTTTGTCATTGATTTTACGGACGGCGTCAGCAACGCATATCATATCGATGACTGCACCAAAGCGCAGCTGAACGACATCCTTTCCGATTTGAAAAAAAAGGGCCTTGCCTGAGAAAAAGAGGCTCTCCCGGTAAAATCGCAGAAAAATCGGTTGATAAACCCGGGCGGTGGTGTTATTTTTAATTATCATCTGGAATCACGGGTGTCCGGCTTTACGATTTTCATGAAGAAAATATTTCGGTCGGAACTCCGTGGATGTTTGGGGAATGTTTGGGAAAACGTTTCTTTTTATCAATTCTTTCAAGAAGAAAGAGGTGCGATCATGAAGATCAGAAAAGTAAAAAAAGCCCCGACCGGTCTTTGCAAGTGCAAAAGATCCTGCTGAAAAAACAATGATGTAACCGGCGGCCCGTACATGATTCGTTCATGTACGGGCTGTTTTTTTGAGAGGGGTTCTAACGTCTCCTACCGGACCGGCCACAATGAGCAAAATTGATTTCATCGATTATATCTGCCGCCCGTATTGCATGTTTTTCCGGGAAGGCGAAAAAGAGGAAATGGCCTGCCTGGGTGCCCGTGTGGCGGAAACCCTTGGGGAAAAAGCCCTCTTTGACCCGGAAGAATCCGCAGCATGGGACAAGGACGAATCCGCCTGGCGTGACCCAGACCGGGATGCCCTTCTTTTTGAAAACGTCTGTCGGCCTTGTGAATTCCGGGCCGAAGACTGCGAATACCGCTCCGATGATCCGCCTGCCGATGCGGAACCCTGCGGCGGACTGATTCTCCTTTCCCTTTTGATGGCCCGTTCCCTTATTGACAAGACCGCCCTGGAGAACTGCCTATGACCGCAGTTGACTGGAAAGACGCATACCTTCGCCTCGCCCCCGATGCCGCCCTGAAAAATCTTGAAACACCCTTTGTCTACCTTGCATCCAAAGACGAACTCTATGAGATTGATGAGAAGGCTGCGGCCTTTCTTCTTGCATGCGACGGGACGCAAATCGGGCGGAAACTGACGTCTGAAGGTGAATTTGTTGAATACTGCATTGCAGAAGAGATTTTAGAGGCCCGCGAATATCCCGATCCCATAGACGTCTTTATGGGGGAAAGGGCCATTCCTTCCCTGAGGTACCTGGAGCTGCACCTGACGCACCAATGCAACCTCAGCTGCGCCCATTGCTACATTGGCGAGGGCGACCGGTCCGCCAGCATGCCCCTGGAAGATGCCGTGGCCATCACCCGGGAATTTTCGGACATGGGCGGACTCCGCCTTCTGATTTCAGGGGGGGAGCCCCTTGTGTACAAGGACCTTGGTGCCTATCTCCGGCAAATATACGGGCTGCCGGTTCGCCGGGTGCTGCTTACCAATGGCACGCTCTTCGACCCGGCAAAAATTACGCTGCCGGGCGTCCATGAAATCCAGTTCAGCCTGGACGGCTGGGAGGAGGGGCATGACCTTCTTCGGGGAAAGGGGACGTTTTCGCGCACCCTGAAAGGCATTCATGCCGCGCACGATGCCGGCATGGATATTTCCTTTTCCACCATGATCCACCGGTACAATCTGGATCAGTTCGACCGCATGGCGGCGTTCATGGAAACCATGGGCGCTTTGGAGTGGGGAATCGATGTGCTTTGCATGGCCGGTTCTCTGGAAGGTCACAAGGAGTTCATCGTCGACTACGACAAAGCGGTCCCCTTGATGGAATACGGCTTCGGCGGCGGATATCACGGATCTTCGGATGGCCATGGGGAAGGATACGCCTGCGGCCGGCATCTCATGACGGTCATGCCCGACGGCCGCGCCGCAAAATGCGGTTTTTACATGGACGATCCGGTCGGCGACGCCCGAAAAGGGCTTGCAGCGTGCTGGGCAAAGGTGGCGCATCTCCGCCTGTCCGACTTGGAATGCAAAGGCTGCCCTGTGATTGCGGAATGCCGCGGTGGATGCCGCTTCCGCGCCCCCGGGCCGCTGTCCCCGGATCCCGTCATGTGCCGCAGTTATGGCATTACACGCTAATTGCCACGGGGAGAAATGATGGCCGGCAGTCCATACAGGAAAGCCAGCGGACCGGCGTACCTGCAGTTTTATCCCACTCTGCGCTGCAACATGGCCTGCACCTTCTGCTTCAACCGGGGTCTTGCCGGCGCAGAAGACACTGATCCGGATGATTTCAGGAAAATGGTCGCCATCGCGGCAGAGCAGGGGATCAGTCACATCGATTTTTTAGGGGGGGAACCGACCCTTCATCCGGACATTGAATCCATGACCGGGATGATCGCATCCGCCGGACGAATGACCACCATGAGTTCCAACGGCACGCGTCCGGAAATCCTGGAGAGGCTTTCCCGTCGTTTTCCGGAAACGTCACTTCGCATCGGCATATCCCTTAACACCGGATCCCACGCCGGATGTATTGATAAAAGGCTGCGCAATTATATTGAGACATACCGGCCCATTATAAAGACGCTGTTTTCAAATGAAAAAAAAAGCCGCGGGAAAGACCTGTTTGCCGGTTTGGATACGGACGGCATCGATCTTCGCCTGATTTACCGGGACGCCGTGCAGGAAACAGACCTCGGGGAATGCGGAAGCTTCAGCGAATTTTACAATGGCCTGAATCGGATCCAATCGGATCTTCCCAATTTGAAAGGGGTCTATTGCCAGGGATTTCTGCCGGACAGGGATGATCCCATGCCGGATGCCGTCCGTTGCCCTGCCGGGACGACCAAGCTTGCCGTAATGCCGGACGGGACCGTCTACCCCTGCTACCTGTTGTTCCGCTACAGCCGTTTCCGGCTGGGGAATCTTCTGACAGATGATTTCCGGTCCATCTGGGAGCACCCGATGCTGGATTTTTTCCGGTATTTTGATAAAAACCGGTGCCCCGGGACTAATTGCGAGCTGTTTGACCGGTGCCACGGCGGATGTCCGGCCCAGAGCCTCATGTTTACCGGGGATCTGGACGGGCCGGATCCAAGGTGCTGCGGGGTGTAGAACGTTTAGCAGGAAGAATATTTTGTTGTTCACGGGTTGTAACGGGCAAGTATAAAGCCCATGGCATTATCACGCGGATATTTCAGGAGGATGTTTTGAAAGCAATCGAGCTGAAAAAAAGGGCCATTGCGGCCAAACAAGGGGAGTCCGTTCTCGGGCTTTCAGATACGGGGAGTCACGCCTGTTACATGATTTACGGCATTGTAAAACCCGGTGAAAAAGGGCGGCTGGTAAATCCGGGAAAGGGGCACGAGGAAATTGTTCTTGCCGCAAGGGGAGGGTTTGATCTTACAGGGGCGATGGACGGCCGCCTGGAAGAGGGATGCGCGTTTCATTGTGCCGGGGATACCTCGATTTTTCTTGAAAATACGGGAAGCCAAGAGGCTGTCTACATCATCTCCGGTGGGCATTCCGAAGAGGGGCATCACCATTGACGGCAATTGCGGCCGGCGTTTTTTCTTCAAGAGCCAACTCCGTCTGAAATGGGCACGATGGCCGGGATGATCCTTCCGTTTTTCAACGTGATGATCCCCACCGAAGCATGCCGGTTTGACCGTCTGGGGCCTGCGCTCCCCGGGTTGACATACAGGACGCCGCCGGTGTCCTCAATGGATGCTTTGTGTGTGTGGCCATGGACGATGACGGAAATCCCTTCGCGGGCCGGATGGATTCCCAGGCGATGTCTGTCATGGATAATCCCGATTTGTATCGAGCCGGCCATTACCCGAAGATAGTTCGGAAGCGCGGTAACGCCGGGTTTGAAATCCATGTTGCCGCGGACCGCATGGACCGGGGCGATCATTTCAAGTTCTTCGATAACCGTGATGTTGTCGATATCTCCGGCATGGAGGATCATATCAACGCCCGCCAATGCATCTACGGCGCTTTTGCGCAGCAGCCCATGGGTATCCGATATCAGTCCTATGGTGTTTATCGTGTCGCTCATGTCAGGAAAAAAACCGGTTTTTTTCAATCGGTATTTTTGATGGACTCGTAAAAGTCTGATTTCAGATGGCGCTATCTATTTTCCTGGTCGACAAATGCGCCGCAATTGATCTACATCTATTATATATGATCGAAGACCGTTTTGGAAGCGTAAAGGGATGATGAATGTGCTTGGAAAAGGGGGGGGCTGCATCCATGGATAGGCAACTAAAGTACCAGGTCGTTATTGCCGGGGCAGGGCCTGCCGGGCTGCTGCTGGCGCAAAAACTGGCCGAACAGTCTGTTTCCGTCGCCGTATTTGAACCGAAAGAAGAAAACACGCTGGGGCATGACTGGTCAGACGCGGTTGAAAAAAATGCCCTGGAAGCGGCCGGTTTTGCCATTCCGGAGGCAGTTGACGGCAGATTTGCCGGAAGCCTGGTCAAGCGTTCTGAAGAGGACGGCAACCTGTTTGAACCCCATTGCATCGCCCCGCTGGAGATCCGGTCTCCGGATCTGTCCTGCACGATCAACGGGGGTGTTGAATTCCGGTATATCACCACAGACCGGAAAGTACTCGGTCTTATGCTTGCCAAAAGGGCAGGTGATGCCGGGGCAACGATATTTTACCGGCACCGGGCCGAAAATCTGCTTGGCAACACGGATGCGGACCTGGAAAACATCTGTGTTGAGGGCATGCGGGTAATGGACCTGGAAGGCCGGCAATCGTTTGATGTGTACGCGCCGGTCACGGTTGATGCAACGGGCATCGGTTCCGTTCTGCGGACGGGACTTTCGAGCGCATCCGTCATCAGCAGAAAATATGAAGGTGCGGAGCTTGCCTATGCCTGCCGCACCGTTCGCAGGCTGGATACCCGCCGGGCAGAAGAAGATGATCTGATTGATCATTACCGCTACGGTGCCTACAAGGGGTATTTCTGGACGCACCTGCACCACCCGGATTCGGTGGATATCGGCGGCGGGGTGCGCGAAGAGCCCGGCAGGGTGGACCCCATGACCATTATCGAAGAGATGATTTCCAACCGTCCCTCCATTACGGGGGAAAAACTGCGCGGCGGCGGCGGTCTCGTACTGGTGGGGAAGTCCCCGTTTTCACTTGTGGCGGCAGGGTTTGTCGTTGTGGGGGATGCCGCCGCGCAGGTGATCCCCACGACCGGCTGCGGGGTGGGTGGGGCAATGACCGGGGCGCTTCTGTCCGCAGGAGTCATCCAGGCCGCCCTGAAAAAAAACGACTGTTCCGTAAAATCCCTGTGGCCATGCAACTACGTGTGGTTTTCCGGCCGTGGGAGCCATTTTGCAGCGCTTTCCGCCTTAAAGGACATCCTGCAGGATCTGTCCCACGAAGAAATTTCGTTTTTGATGAAAAAGGGAATCATGAATTCAAAAACGCTGACCCCGGCGATCAACGGGGTCTTTGCAGCGCCGGATATTTCCGATATTTCCCGAACATTGACGAGCGGCTTTTCCCGCCCCGGGCTGCTGATGAAATTGAACCGGGCCAACAGCATCGGTAAGAAGATTTTCCAGCATTACCGGAAGTATCCGGACAAATGGGACCCGCAGGTTTTTTCCAGGTGGGTCGAAAAGGCCCGCAGCCTGTATGATAAAATCTGAATGCTACCTTTTTTTCAGGACAAGGCTGCCGACGGAATACCCTGCGCCAAAGGAGCATATCATGCCGATGTCGTCCTTTGCGAGATCCTCGTTATACTGGTCAAAAGCGATGATGACCCCTGCGGATGCCGTGTTGGCGTAGCGGTCGATAATCGTGGGGGCATCCGCTCCCCGGCTTCCCAACCCGCTAAAAAGATGCTTCATCACCATGTTGTTCATATTGATATTGGCCTGGTGGAGCCAGTATCGTTTCACGTCAATCGGTGAAAATCCCAGTTGCGCGAGGTGATTTTTCATGTGAAGGGCTGCCCGGGGGCTTACTTCCTCGAATACCTTCCGGCCTTGCTGGTGAAACAGCTTTTCCCGTCCGTAGGGGTCTTCATCCGTGGCACGGGAGATGTGGCCGAAGCCGGAGCGGATATTGTTGGAAAAAAAGGTGTCCGCCTTTGTGGAGAGTACATCGAAGCTGTTTTTGGCCGTCACCGTATCCGCCCGCTCCATGATGACCGCTGTGCTCACATCTCCGAAAATAAAGTGGGATTCCCGGTCTAGATAATTGACCATGGGCGTCATCAGTTCCGGGTTGATGGCAAGGACGCACCGGGCCGAGCCGGACGCCAGGCTGTCTGAGGCACGGTGAAGCCCGAAGGTTGCCGCCGAGCATGCCATCAGCATGTCAAATCCGAACCCGGTTATGCCCAGGGCATTCTGGACTTCGACGGCAATGGCCGGGTAGGCCCGTTGGGTGTAGGCGCAGGAAACAATCACCGCATCGATGTCAGAAGGGGTTTTATTCGCTTTCTGCATTGCTTTTCGGGCGGCTTGCACGGCGATTTCCGCCTGGATGCTCAGATCTTCTGTTTTTCTTTCCGGAAAATGCGGCCGCATGCGGTTAATATCCAGAATTCCTTTTCTTGTATAGACGAAACGGGACTTGATTCCCGAGGCTTTTTCAATGAAGCGTGCCGATGAAATCGGCATTTCTTCGGTTTTTCCGGCTTGTATGGCCGCGGCGTTCTCCCGGTTGAATCGTTCCGCATAGGCATTGTAGCTGGCAACCAACTCTTCGTTGGTGATGGTTTCCGGCGGCGTCCACACGCCGGAACCGCTGATGACGATGTTTGGTTTTGATGCTGATGTCATATGATTTCATCCTGTCTGTATTTTCGGGGGCGGTATCGGTATCGATATCGAATTTTATATTATCATGCGGATGATTTTCCGATGCCGGGGGGTATTCCCCGTATCAACTGTGAGAACCTGGCGACCGCGCTATGGCGCAACAATACGCACCCTGCAAACTCACCCCGCCTTTGGCGGGGCTCAGACAATGCAGGGTGCCTGGATTGTTTTTGCCATGCGCTGTCTGCCAGGCCCTCCCAATGTTGCTCCGGGCAACACCCCCGGCATCGGAAAAACGTCAATTATATAAAGGCGAAACCCCCGAAAAGGATTTGGCAGTTTGCATATATATTTGAAATAAAGTGTTTTTACATACAACTTCCAACTTACAACATAGCTTTCGGCGGGGCTCAGACAATGCAAAAAGTATGCGTCATCGTTTGGTATCTTCATAGCTGTTCAGGGCAGACGGTTTTACCTGTAACCGGTGACGAAACAAAGGCATACCCCACGAACCGCCTGTCGTGGCTCAGGCTGATGTCGACAGGGGCTCTTTCGCCCTTGACGTAGAGGATGGGCGGGCCCGTACCGTAATTGTGGATGTCGTTTCTGATTTCCATCTCCCGGGAGTCTATGCCGACGCTGCGGGCGATATGGTCGATTGCAAGCTCCCTGACGGCGGTGGACTCGCATGTTGAAGAATCGATTGTCTGCTGTCCCCAGCGGACGTTGTCCAGGCGGCGGTGAATATCGTCCGTTCCAATGCAGTGGACATGGGTGTGAAAAAGATGTACTTTCACCGCCGCAAGGCCGTGCGGCGTTTCCACCATGCCTTCCCATGTGTGTCCGTTGGAACGGGAGAATGCCGTATGATATCGCAGCGGGGAAAAATCGGCGCCGGGATGGGATTTGGATATCACCTTGTAGGCGGTTTCTTTTGCAGCCCAAAATGCCCACAGCAGGACATCGGGGCTGGCAGACTGCCTGACATTACTGGCTTCATCCGGGGTAAGAATTTTTGCCGTAAACCGCGCGGTTTTGTTTTTGGCCCCGGGTGCGCCCAGGTCGACGATGTCATTTCCCACGTGATGCAAAATATTTTTTCTCCATCCCGGCAAGGTGCCGTACGATCTGTCCTGCGCAATCCCGCTGGGCGCGCAGGCCTTTGAGACCGGTTTTCGGAAAGCATTCTTCAACGGCCATGGAAAACGTTTCCCCCCGCCGTGGAAAATTGCTGTATGTGTGCTGCCCGTCTCCCCGCAGATATATGCACATGACACGGCATCCCGGGGTTTTCAAAAAGAGCCTCCCTGTTCCGTAAGGAAAATCGACGGTGTTCACCCGCCCCGTCCGCGACCGGGTGCCTTCGGGAAAAATCATCAGGTTTCCGCCGGTGGAAAGGAGCCAGGCGCATTTCTCCAGGAGGGTTTTTACCCCGTCACGATCTCCTCCCCGCTGGACCGGGATGCATTTCGCGATATAGCATATGATGCGCAGCAGCTTGTTCCGGCTGAAATTCATGGTTTCGGGAACATTCCAGGGCATCTGGTCGAATCTGGCAAGGTACCGGGAAACCGGCATCATGGCATAGAGCAGGATCACCGAGTCGATCAGGGTCAGGTGGTTTGCGCAAACCAGCCATGGGCCGGGGTGCGCGTTAAGCCAACGGATGACTTTTTTTCGGATATCTGCAATATCCCGTACGCGGTATCCGGCAATCCGTATCGCCGCCAGAATCAGCGGGGCGGCGATGAAAATCGTCAGCCGCCCTGCCATATATTGAACCCAAAGGGCTCTTTTTGCGCGTGGTTCCATGCTATTGGGTTACGCCGAGTTTTGCCTCGATAATGTCCACCGCATCACCGATGGTTTTGATCTTATCGGCGTCATCATCTTCGATCTCGATATCAAATGTATCTTCAACCTTGATGATGATGTCGACCAGACGGGCGGAGTTGACTTTCAGATCACCGATAATTGCGGTTTCCATTGCAGCGGTTTCCAGTTTTTCCTTTTCTTTCACGTATTCTTCGATCAGTTCGATGAATTTTTCGAAAATTTCCTGTTTTTTCATGCGTATTTCTCCTGTTTTTTTATTATAAGACAACTGTTTACATCGCCGAATCCGAAACTTGCCTTGGCAATGGTCCTGATCTCCGGAAAATCCAGCCTTTCGCGGACAACGCGGTTTTCAAAGGGTTGTATGTCCGGATGGATGTCTTCGCAATTGATGGACGGGTGAAGAAACCCCCCTTGCAGTTCCAGTACGGCAGCGATGGTTTCAATGGCGCCGGCTGCCCCTAAGCAGTGGCCGATCATTGATTTTGTGGAATTAATATACGGAAAATTTTCAGGTCCTCTTTCAAGCGCGGTGGCCCAGCTTTTGATTTCATGGGGATCGGCGTAGGTTGCGGTCAGATGCCCATTGATGGCGTCGATTTCATCCGGGTGGATGCTTGCGTCCGCCACCGCCCCGCGGATGCATCGGACCACTCCCTCCGGGTTGGGTGCAGTCATGGAGCCGCCCTGGCGCTGCCCGCCGCAATTGACCATTGCCCCGACGATTTCACCGTAAATTTTTGCGCCTCGGGAAATCGCTGTTTCCATGTCTTCCAGCACCATGCAGCCTGCGCCTGCGCCGGGGACGAACCCGCAGGCCGAAGCGCTCATGGGTCTTGAGCCTTGTTCCGGCCGGTCGTTGAATTTGCGGGAAAGCACGATCCGCATGGAATCAAAGCCTCCCCATATGTACGGGGAGGGGCCTTCGGCGCCGCCGGCCACCATCCGTTTTGCCAGTCCGGATCGGATCCGGAAGGCCGCATCGATGATTGCCTCGGTCCCGGTGCTGCAGGCCGATGAATTGGACGTCACCTGGTTGCCAAGGCCGAGGATCCCCGCAACGGTTGCACTTACCCCGCTTCCCATGACCCTTTCCACGATGGTGGAGCCCAGTCTGCGGACTTTTCCCGCATTGATGGTGGGAACAATTCGGGTCGCGATGGTTTCCATGCCGCAGATGCCACAGCCGTAAATGGTTCCCGAATCCCAGTCTGCAACGGCGTCTGCATCCGGGATTGCAAGCCCTGCATCCTGCCATGCTTCAACTGCGGCAATGGCGCCGTAGCCGATGTTGTCATTGAGCAGTTCTTCGTTAATGTACGCTTTGTGCCCATCCCCTTTGATTTCCGGCACGGCGGCGATCCGGCACCCGAAGTTGAGTTCTTCCAGTCTTTCCATGAACCGGACGCCGGAGCGCCCGTTTTCGATCGCGTTGCAAAAATCCTCAAGGCCGGTCCCGTTGGGGCTGACAACCCCCATTCCGGTAATGACCACCCGTTTATTTTTCATGTGCTGTACTCCTGGTTTACTGAATTCGGTACGTAAGATTAATGGAAACCTTCAAAGCCGCTATCAGACGACTTTGAATCACGCCATGGCGTTACAAGATCCATGCACTCACAATATTTTAAGGACAATTTCAACCGAGCGGTGCCGGGTATTGCCCTGGCAACTGCAGGAGAACGCTGATATCTCCAAGGCTTGCTTCGAAGCGCCCTGTGATGAACGGCCAAGCCACAGGGCGCTTGTCTGCGCTTCGCCAGGAGTTATCAGCAACCCCCTGCAATGTTGCTGCGGGCAACACCCGGCACCGCCCGGTTGAAAATGACCATTTATATAAGACCGGGCTGAATTCGATTTATTTCAAGGTATTCACCCCTAAAAATACCCAACATAAGCAACAGATGGCTATAAGCTCTTTTTGCCGTATTGTGTCCTTATAAAATGGGACATTTCCAAACCGGCAGGGGTGGGATTGCCCGGCGCAACATTGGGCGGCCCCGGCGGCAGCTCCCGGTGAAGATACGCCAGGCATCCTGCATTGTTTGAGTCCCGCCATTGGCGGGGCGAGTTTGCAGAGTGCGGCGTATCGAGCCGTGGAGATGCCCCGGGGATGCACAGTTGCGAAGGGGAATCCCACCCCTGCCGGCGTGGAAATGTAACCGATTCTTTTTGGGTTTCAACCGGTCACTCCTGTTCCGGTCAATATCCCCGAACAGACGACCTCACCGTTTTCACGGGCAACACTGCACCGGGCTTTGAGGTTTCCTCGGCGAAGGTATATCTTCTCCCCGGAAAGCATCACCTTCTCACCCGGCCGGACGATTCCCGAAAATTCGACCTGATCGGCAAAGGCAAAAAGGGGGGTCACCGCCTTTACTTCCGATACGGTCATCCCCTGCTTCAAAAGCAGGTAGATGCCCAGTGCCACCACCCCGGTCTGGGCCATGGCCTCTACCAGGATGACCCCCGGTGTCACCGGGTTTCCTGGAAAATGTCCCTTGTAGAAGCCTTCATCCGTTCGAAATTGGTAGGACGCCCGTATGGTGTCCTCGTCAACGGCTGAAATGACATCGATAAAGCGGAAAGGGGGCTGCTGGGGGACCAGTTCAAGGAGACGGTCCGGGGAAATGGTCATATCAGCCGCCATACATGCCTCCGTTCACATGAACCACACTCCCGGTGATATAGGTTCCCTTTGTGGCGAGAAAGCCCACCACCTCGGCAACCTCTTCGGGCCGTCCGATCCGCCCCAGGGGAATGTTTTCAAAAACTTTCTTTTTGACTTCTTCGGGCAGCTTTCCGGTCATGTTTGTTTCGATAAACCCCGGCGCCACCGAGTTTACCAGGATATTGCGGCCGGCCAGCTCCTTTGAAAGGGACTTGGTCAAGGCATCCAAGGCTGCTTTTTCCATGGTGTACGGGATTTGACCCGCGTTTCCGGTGTGCCCCACGACGCTTGAAATATTGATGATCCGGCCTTCTGACCGGCGCAGCATGTAAAGCCGCAGTATGCGTTTGGTCAGAAACCATGCACCCCGCAGCGCTGCCCGCTGGGCATCGAAATCACCGATTTTCATTGCCGCAATGGGGCTGTTGATACTGTCCCCGGCATTGTTGACCAGAACGTCCACCCGGCTGGATACATTTTTTATCTGCTGGACCATGTTTTCCACCTGGTCCGTATCGGAAAGGTCGGCGGCAAGGAGAAACCCTTGGCCGTCTATGGTGGACAGGATTTTTTCCGCGGCCGCCTGGCTGCTTCGGTAGTGGATGCCGACGGAAAATCCGTTTTTTGCCAGTTCCCTGCAGCAGGCGGCCCCGATGCCGCCTGCGCCCCCGGTGACAATGGCCACCGGAAGGTCCGGGTTTGTTTTATCGCCCTTGCTGCTGTCTGCTTTGTCGTTCATGATATCGTCTTTGCTGGTATTTTATTTCCCGCTTGCGCCGCCAAAGGCGTTTGCGGATTTTTTGGGGTAATCCCGGTACGTGATGTTTTTGAATACACCCGCACGAGCCCGTTTCATTGTGGCGATGCTTTCACCGTCGATAAAAACTTCCGCATCACCAATGACCATGCTTGCCCCTGAATTCTTCATGCCCTGGAAACGGACGATGTCAATTTCATAGCGGGCCACATGGTTGTGGGGGCGTATCTGGCCGTTGAATGCGACCTGGTCGCACCCGAGCGCTCTTCCGGCGCCCAGTGCGCCCCGCCACACGCAGTAAAAACCGATCAGCTGCCACACGGCGTCCACACAAAGGCATCCGGGCTGCACCGGATCGCCGGAAAAGTGGCACTGGAAATACCAGGCATCGAGTCGGATATCCTGTTCCGCGATGATTTTACCCCGGTTGCCGTTTTTCTCAAGAGACACGATCCGGTCGATCATCAGAAAAGGGGGGGCCGGAAGCCGGGCATCAAAGTCCGCCGGGGGGTCGTCGATCATGTTCCCGTAGGCAAACGCCAGCAGGCTTTCAAAGTCAAAGTTGTCCTGTTCCAGAAATTGTGAATATTTCATAGGTATAATATCTGTTATTTTTTTGGGGATTGGATAGAACACTGGATTCTAAGCGATTCGTTCTCCGCCATCTGCACAGATAAGGGCGCCGTTGATCCATGCGGCCTCGTCCAGACAGAGCAGGAAAATGACATCGGCCACGTCCTTTGGTGTGGTCAGGCGGCCGAACGGATTTCTGAGGGCCGCCTGGGCCTTGATCCGGTCGCTTCCGGGTATGGCCCGCAGCGCGGGAGTGTCGGTAACACCCGCCTGGATCACATTGGAGCGGATGCCGTAGGGGGCAAATTCAACGGCCATGGACCGGGAAACCGCTTCCAATACCGCCTTGGCCGCCGAAACCGCCGCATATCCTCGCCATGCAATGGTATTTCCTTCCGAGGTGAGGCTCAGAACCCTTCCGTCATTGGCAAACATGCCCCGGTTGAACAGGTCGTATGTCCACTCGACAATATTGTGCCCCATGGCGTGAACGGTTCTTGAAAAATCACTTTCATCCAGAAATTGCCGGTCGTTGTAGACAGGAGGGTCCATAAGGGGATAGAGCCGGTACTCGCCGTTTTCAAATGCATCCTGAACGCTGTGGGTAAAGGCTTCGGGCGATACGCCAAGCCCGTTGGCAATTTTCTTTCGGGCCTGCTGCGGTGCGCCCGTGTCAATGACCGGTGCGAGCAGTTTCAGGTTGCCGAAGGCGACCGAATGGAGCAAAAGTCGAACTTTCCCTTTTTCTCCGAGTTCCGTTGCCATGGCATCGAGCACCTTCGTTCTGCCGTCGCTTGAAAGTCCGTCGAGGTTGAACGTAATTACACGGACGCCTTTTGATTTCATTTCCTCAAAAGCGGGTTCAATGGCGCGCATGGCCCCCCTGCGGTCCCGGTGGACGATGCACAGGTTCATGCCGTGGGCGGCGAGTTTCTGTGCGGCTGCAAGGCCGAAACCGCTGGATCCGCCGATAATGACCGACCATAAATCAGGCGCAAATCGCATGGGTTATTCTCCTGTTGCAAATGCACGTTTTGCCGACGAAAACGAGGTGATCGACCGGCAGGGAATGTCGATGCTTGCGAAAAAATTTTTCAGCGGACGGTTAGGGCCGATCTCGTAAACGATTCGGGCTTTCTCCGTCAAGGCCGTCATGTTGTCCCGCCAGTTTACCGCACCACTGACCTGGGCCACAAGGTTTTCTATTATTTTTGCCGTATTTCCCGAATGAAACGTGCCCAGGTAATTGGAGGTTACCCGGCGTGCATTGCCGGGGTTGAATTTTCCTGAAACAGCGTGCAAAACCTCCCGGAAGGTGTCTTTCATGGTGAGCATGAAGCGGCTGTGAAAAGGCGCACTGACGTTTAAGGGGACAAAACGGAATTTATCCGCGGTATTTTCAGGACCGAAAGCGAGAAAAAGCCTTTTTTCCGCGATTTCAATGCTTTCGGCCCTGCCGGATATGACCACCTGACTTGTGGAGTTGATATTGGCCATGTCAAGGGACAAATCTTCCAGGCTTTTTCTGATTTTTTCAATATCCAGGTTGTCGCCGATAACGGCCGCCATGCCGCCGGTGCCGGGAGGGGTTGCCTTCTGCATGAGACGCCCGCGCATCTGAACCGTTTTCAAGGCTTCATCAAAGGGCATGGCATCCGCTGCCACAAGCCCCGTGTATTCGCCCAGGCTGTGCCCGCCGAAATAGGCCGGTGAAAATCCGTACATTTCCTGAATCCCTCTGAACATTGCGATTTCAGTGGCAACGATGCATGGCTGGGCGTATTCGGTCAGGTTCAGCCGTTCGTCTTGCCCAAAGCAAAGCGCGGCCACATCCCACCCCAAAACATCGGAAGCTTCCTCGAATGTTCTTCTGCTGATGTCCATATTGTCGTAAAAATCTTTTCCCATACCCGGGCGCTGCGAGCCCTGGCCCGGAAAAACAGCGGCAACGGCTTCTTCTTTCATTTTCATCTATATTCTCCTTCGGCGCAAAAGCATATGTCCATATAATAAAAGGACTGCATAATAAAAAGGACTGGTACGTTATCGCTCAGGCACTAAAATAATACATGCTCCATGATATACAATACCATTTTAAAAAGTCTTATATATTAATACTCAACGGATTGTCTGTAACCACTTGCAAATCATTTCGGCACCATTTCCGGGAAGACTGCTTTTCAGTCGGGCCCGCTTTCCCGGCGCAAGTTTTTTAGCAAAAACGGTGCCAATTATTGTTTTATCTGGTAACTATTTGATATAAATCAATTGAAAAATCAAATCCGGTTTGCAAAAGCGAATCCGGGTTGCAGGCGCCAGGCAAAAAATGTACATTGGATGTGCATTGAATGAATGAACCGGTCCTTGTGAGGTTGAATATGGGCCAGACCGCCCGCTTGATTGATACACTGAAAAAATGTCTTAAGGCCAGGGGCGTCACGTACCGGGAGGTCGCCGGTGCATTGAACCTGAGCGAGGCAAGCATCAAGCGGCTTTTTTCAGAAAAGACCCTTTCCGTAAAACGCCTTGAGGAAATATGCGACCTGCTGGATCTCAATATTTATGATCTTGCAAAACTCAGCATGAATGCTCAGGCCGGTCCAAGCGAGCTCACCCTCGAGCAGGAAAGGGTATTGTCGGAGAATCCGGGCCTGCTGGTGTTTTTTTACCTTCTTTTAAACGGACGGAGCCCTGAAAGCATTATCGCGGATTACAGGGTTTCCGAGGAAGAGTCGCTCCAGTTTCTGCTTGCGCTCGATAAACTGGATTTAATCGAGCTTCATCCGGAAAACAAGGTTCGGCTGATAGCGAACAAAAATATCGCCTGGCGCAAAAACGGCCCCATTGAAAAAAGGTATAAAAAGCAGATCAAGGATGAATTGTTAAGCGCTTCCTTCAACCGGCCTGATGAACACCTTCGTTTCGAAACCGGTAAATTGTCGGATGACTCCCGTTCCGTGATGCTGAAGAAAATAGACCGTCTTTTCAAAGAGTATTATGAACTGACGGAGATCGACAAGGCGCTTCCACAGGAGAAAAGCGAAAATACGGGACTTATTGTGGCGTTTCGCCCCTGGGTGTTTTCCCTGCTCGATTCATTTAAACGATAGCGGAAGCGCCATTCGGAGATATAATGAAAATAAAACGGGTTTTTGTGAAAAATCAGCCGGAACCCCAAGTTGCCGTTTTCAGCCGCAACCGGTGGATACCGCTGCCCCATCTTCTTTCTGCCGATGGGCAACAGGTTTCCGACGACCTGTTCGCATTCATATCGGACGTTCTTTCCATCCTGCGGGCGGGTGTGTCCACCTGGAACAAGCTGCAGCAAATGGCGGACCGGTTTGATAAGGAAATCCCGGCTGTTGAAGAAAGACCGCTGATCCCTTTTGAGCCGAAATCTTACCGGGATTTCATGCTGTTTGAACAGCATTTCATTCAGGCCAGCCGGGGGTATGTCCGAAGGTTCAAGCCGTGGGCGTATAAAATAACAACCGCCTATGAAACGATTTTCAGGCGGGCGTTTCCCGCCTTTAGGCCCGTGCCGTTCTGGTATCAGAACCCCATGTATTACATGGGCAATCACCTGAATTTTGTAACGGACAACCACCCCGTCCGTTTCCCGTCCTATTCCGAAGCCCTTGACTATGAATTGGAGGTCGGGGCGATCATTGTTCATCCACTCAAAAATGCCACGCCCAAGGAGGCGCTTAATGCCATCGGCGGGTTCGTGGTGTTAAATGATTTCTCCGCACGTGACGTGCAGCTCCCGGAAATGCGAAGCGGTTTTGGACCGGTGAAGTCGAAAAATTTTATGAACGCCATTTCTTGCGAAATCGTTACCGCCGAGGAAATCATTCCAAAGATCAATGAATTAAAAGCAGAGGTAAGAATAAACG
>JAABUA010000020.1 GCA_011389515.1 Desulfobacteraceae bacterium | reverse complement strand
TGCCAAAGACGATGCCATCCGGGCCTTTGCCTATTTCGGGGTGGGTTTTCTGGCATTTACGCTTACCTACAGCGGCTTTGGGTTCTGGCTCTGGTATACCGTCGGCATGAACTGGAAATGGATCATCGCCTACCTGGCGCTGCTGCCGCCGACCGGCTTCGCCACCCTGCGCTACAGGCGCAACATTATCCTTTACCGAAACAAGATTCTCGTGCGAACGTTTTTCTGGAACAACGAGGAGCTGATCGAACTCTTGCGCCGTGAACGCCTTCAGATAATCGAACGTTTCCGGGAACTGGCGATAAGACAAAATGGAAAAAGATGAAAGATGATCAAGAATCTTCTACCGACGAAGACGGGAACCGTTGGTGAGGATTTCGTCAAAGCCTGCGGCCACAGCTTGTTTCGCCTGTTCGTCCGTGGGCGGGAGAAAGGCGACCACCGCGGCGCGCCGTTTATGGAAACGCTGCACGACATGGGGCTGAAACAGGTTAATGCCCATTACGCTTGGCGGCAGGGCATAGGTTTTCCCAGGCTGGATCGCACCGAGGCTTGGCTGGCCCAGAAGCACTGTGAGACCGGCGCGCCAGCATTCCAACCGCCTGGCATAAAATGCGGCGCCTGGAAAATATTTTTTTGCCAGGGCCTCATGGCCGGCACGCCAGGTCAGTATCTTTGCATTTTGAGAGACGCTTTCAACCATGCCTTCGGCCGCAGCCCAGCGGGCCAGGGCCAGGATGGTTTCCCGGCCGCCTTCCGGCTTTATGTCCAACACCCACCGGCATTGGGAAAATTCCGCGGCAAACGCATCGAAAAACAACAGCCGGTCATCAAAAAAATCAACCCCTGCACGCGCCCCGGCTGCCTGGCAAGGCGGTTTGAGCCGGATACCCGCCAGTTCAGCGGCGGTCATGTCACTGACCCTTCTCTGGTCTCCGGCAAGACGCGCCAGCGTCGGGTCGTGCACCAGGACAATCTGCCCGTCCCTTGAAGCCCTCAAATCGGTTTCCAGGCAGGAAAAACCCAGAGGCACGGCCGCCTGGAATGCGGCCCTGGTGTTTTCACAGGCATTTTCCTTGTATCCGCGATGACTGATCCAAAGGGGCCTGCTTTCCATTCAGCTACCCTTCCCGTCCCGGCAATACGCGGTGCAGAACGTTGCGCAGCCGGGCAAGGGTATATGGTTTGGGCAGAATATCCATAAAGCCATAGTCCGCATAGTTGCCCAGAGCGGCATTGTCTGCATAACCGCTGGAGACAACGGCCCGGGCCTCAGGATCAATGGCGAGGATTTCCTGTACAGCCTCCACCCCGCCCATGCCGCCCGGCACCGTCATATCCATGATGACCATGTCAAAGGGGTCCCCGGCATCCATGGCTTCCCGGTACAGCTTTACCGTCTCCCTTCCATCTGCGGTGATTTCAACCCTACACCCGCATGTTTTGAGCATGTCCGAAGCAACCATGCGGACCATGTCTTCGTCATCCATGACCAGCACCCGGACGGCGTATTTCACATTCGGGGCGTCTTTCTCAACCGTCCGTGCTTCCGCCGGAGGCGTCGCTTCGGAGGCCGGCAGGTAGAGCGTGAAGGTGGTTCCTTTGGCAGGTTCCGAGGCTACGCTGATATGCCCACCGTGTTTTTCCATGATCGAATAGACTGTTGCCAGCCCTAAACCGGTGCCGTTCTGCCGTATGCTGTAGTAGGGGTCGAATATGTATTCCAGGTGTTCGGGATCAATGCCGATGCCTTCATCGCGGACCTCCGCCTTTATGTATTTTCCCGGTGAGAGCGGCAGCGGGCTCGCTTCCGGGACTTCCGCATTCTCCAGGCTTATGTAGAGCCGGCCTCCCCCGGGCATGGCATGATCGGCGTTTATGGCAAGGTTGGAAAACACCTGCTGGACCTGCCCTTTGTCCACCTTTGCCAGCCGCAAGTCTTCGGACGACTGGAACACCGGCATCACATTGCTGCCGGAAAGATCGAAACGGACCACTTCCTCGACAATATGATCCAGCCGGGCGTCTTCCTTGACCGGCAATCCGCCTTTTGCAAAGGTCAGCAACTGGTTGGTCAAACGGATTGCTCGGTCCATAGACCTTTCCGCCTCTTCGATGGAGTCGAGGGCGGGATGGCCTTCTTCCAATTTTGACCGCACAACGGACATGTTGCCGAATATGCCGGTCAGGATATTGTTGAAGTCATGGGCGATTCCTCCCGCCAGCATGCCGACGGTTTTCAGCCTCTCCAGCTTCTGCATTTCCGCTTCAGCTTGTTTGCGTTCGGTAATGTCCTGGATAGTACCGGTTACGCTGTTGCTTTCCGGGGAATACTCGCCGGCAGAATATACATCACGAATCAATCCGTCCCCAGACCGTTTGATCTTATACTCCACTTCATATTCATCCGTGCCGTGCAAAAGGCTGTTAAACTTCTCATCGAGCATCGGCCGGTATTCGGCAAGGGCGAATTGCCAAAGTTCCGAGATCGGTTTGTCGTTGCACTCCACCAGGCCGTATATCCTGCATGCTTCGGCGGAAAGCGCCGCCTTTCCGGTATTGAGGTCTGCCTGCCAGCTCCCCAGGCGGGCCACGGAATGGGCCTTGCGCAATTGCCTTTCAACCCGCTTTCGTCTATTGATCTCCATCTGCAGTGAAACGTTTGCCCCGGCCAGCGCGGCCGTCCTTTCATTTACCCTCAATTCCAGCGTTTGGTTGGCCTGAAATATTCTGACATAAAGGAGAAAAACCGCAAAACCCATAAGTGTGAAAACAAAAACGATTGCATGGGTATAGATTGTCCGGGGCACCCATATGGCTTCGACACGCCCGATTGTTCTACCCTCGTAGATGACATCCGATGCAAGAGGAACGGTTGGCATCAGGCGGAACGCCATCAGAAGGCGCTCTGCTTTGCCCCGTTCCCTGGCCGGCGATTCATAGAAAATTCCCCCCTCGGCTTCGACAACCACAAGGGTTTCATAATTGTAGGACCTGCAGGCAAGGGTCAGGTATTCGGATGCGGCCTTATAGTTGAAGTTCCAAAGCGCATCGCCAATTACCCGGGCGTGCTCGTCGATTTTCTCATGGGCTTCTTTGCGGGCATGCCGTTCATAAAATACGGCAAATACGCAAAACAGAAGAAGCGCCGCAATGCCACCCCAAACCGGGATTTTCGCAAATCTCTGGTTATTTTTGTCCGCTGCAGGTGTCATTTTCAAGTGCCTCCAGATATCTGCGATAACCCCCCTCGGACTTGAAACGGGCCAGATGTTTGTTGAAAACCCGCATCAACTGAAGGGAATCCGTTTTCGCCTTGGGAAATATGAGATGCCCGGTCGTTTCATCCAGCGGCCTTTCATGATGCGTCAGCGAAGCAGCAGCAGCATGGGGAAAATGGGTGGCAAGAAGGGTATACCCCCTGCGCTTTGAACCGGGAAAAATATCTATTCGTCCTGCAAGCAGCTTCCGGAAGTTTGCAAGATCACCGTCCGCCAGCTCAAGGGTCAATACCCCCTGCTCGCCCAGCTCCCAGAATCTGTCTGTATATGTATTCCCCCGGGACACGCCGATCCTGTATGCCTTCAGGTCGGAAAGAGACTCCCAGTCCTTCATGGGTTCGGTTTTCAAATGAAAAAATACGATTTCTTCCCGGGTCAGGGGATCACTGTAGTAACAGTCTTCTTTCCGTTTTTCGCTTTCATACCAGTATGCGGATGCATCCACCCGGCCATGTGCAACCATGGCATACGCTCTTTGCCACGGGTAGAACTCAAAAACCACCTCATAGCCCGCCCGGTTGAAAACGTCTTCGACAACGCGGCAGACAAATCCGTTATGCGGCAAATCTTCCCCTGTCCAGGGCGCCCACTCTCCGGTCGCCACGGTAATGGTTTTTCTTTCTGCCGGCTCCTGCCCCTGAAGCGAAGAAGCAAACATAAAGATTGCCAGACAGGAAAGGCCCAGGATTGTAAAAATTCCTTTATCCATACGTCTTGGGTTGCCGTGGAGGATGATATGGGTGCGAATGGCTTGCAGAAATTCTTTTCCGCCAACGCGTTTCTGAAAACATTATATATCTGGAGGGGAAATCTTTCAACAATAACCACGCGATGCAGCAATAGCCGGCGGCGATGGGTGGGAACCTTTTATTTCTTTATACCGATATCCCCGGTATTGACGCCGAAGACAAACAGCCGGATCCAGGAAAAGCCCAGCCGGAGAAGAGCGACATCGTCCGTTTTGATTCTGACGCGAAGCCGGGGCTTGATGGAATACCGTTTCAAAAAGCTGCTTTGGAAAACAAAATCCCGGAAGGCATCCATGTTATATGCGGCCATGAAAGCCATTTTGCCCTTTTCGCAGTAAGGCCCGGTCCCGCCGAACGGATCATTGTAAAAAAGGCGCAGGATATCCGCCCACTCCAGGGTCATCTGGTTGTAAAACGCGGCGTTCTGGTCGGCTTCCCATGATTTTGCCGTCCATGCGGCGCTTTCATGCCGCCCCATGCAGAAATCCGGGGGGCGGAAATAATGGAGTATCTGCGGCGGGGAGTTCTCGTCCTTGAAGTAGAGCCCCTGCTCCACGGGAAAAGCCCGGCAGGTCTGGGGGCGGTCCGGGTAAACCGTGCATCCCATGGTACTCAAAAAAGGGCAGGTTCGCTCCTCGTTGTCTGCCATTTTGAGCAGCACGCTGGGGAAATACGTGTTGTCCCGCAGCACCAGGTCGGTGTGCCGGTCGATGATCTCATTGGTGCTGATAGCAAGGCTTTTTTTAAGACGGATGATATCAAAGGGATATAAAAACAGGTTCAGGTTCCGGCAGCACCGATTGAAGCAGGATATTTCCGGATGGCATGCAAAGGAAAAGGAATCCCCCGGAGCCAGAAGCTTTCCGGGGACTTCCGACGGGTTTTCGATTTCGATATATTTCATAGGGCACCTGTTTGCGTTGAAACCAGCATCTGTGAAACCGTCATCCTGAATTTCACCTGTAACCCGGTGTGCATCCTGAAGCGGCGTTCCAGGTCGGCCATGCCGGTGTAAAAGGGCGTCCGGTCAAAAGAGATATACGCTGTCTCGCCGCAGTGGTTTTCAAATGCGGTGCAGCCGGCGCCGAAAATTTTTGCCCGGCCCGGGGGGGACAATTCATGGGGGATGCCGTGCAGCCTGCATATCATGGGCCGAAACGCATACAAGGCGCACCATCCGGCGTCATTTACAGGACACATATGCCGGAAAACCGTATTATTGGGGTTGGTACGCTCCAGTTCACGGTTGTATGCATGGGCACGGTCCTGGTATAGACGCCGGCGGTCACCGGGAAGCGAGAAAAACCCGGACAGCAGATACGCATACTCGATGGTGGTATGGTGATAAAACCGTGTCAGGCAGCAGTTGTCTTCGCACCCCGTGCAGGAAAACCCATAGCTGCCGGCCGCCTCGTAATAGGACAGGTCCATTTCGGCATACATTTCTTCGATCCGGCGGAAGTATTCCCCCGCTTTTGCGGCAGCGCATATGTCATTGGGTGTGGTATTCATTCAGATCATGTCAGACCAGCGGGGTCGGGATAAAAATTTCGCTGTACAGGCTCAGGAGGTAGCGGTCCGTCATGCTGGCGATATAATCGCAGATGATCCTTTCCTCGGGATCGCTGTTGTAATATGCAGAAACCATTTCAAGGCCTGCGAGCCTTATCCTGAGCTGCTCCGGGTGATTCAGGAAATAGGTGAATATTTCCGATATGATCTTTTTGGACTTGACAAATTCCGAGTGCACGGGCTTTGAACGGTAGACGTTTTCATACAGAAACAGCCGGAGATCCGACATGGCGTCAAAAACCTCGCCAGAAAAGGACAACTCGAGATTTTCGTTGACCACCCGGCTGGAATAGATCAAATCCCGGATCATGGTCGTGGACCGCTGGGCATGGTTGTCGCCGAGTATCTTTACACAGGAGTTCGGTACCTGGGCGCCTGAAATCACACCGCTTCGCACGGCATCATCCAGGTCATGGTTCAGGTACGCGATAATGTCCGCAAACCGTACAATCCGGCCTTCCAGCGTGGCCGCCATGGCGCCGGGATCGGCCGGTATGATATCCCCAAAACCCTTGGAATGCTTTAAAATACCGTCCCTGACCTCCCAGGACAGGTTAAGCCCCTGCCCGTTTCGTTCCAGCACATCAACCACGCGAAGGCTCTGGTCGCTGTGGCGGAATTCCGCTGAATAGACTTCCTTTAAAGCGGCCTCGCCGCTGTGTCCGAAAGGGGTGTGCCCCAGATCGTGCCCCAGGGCGATGGCTTCGGCGAGGTCCTCGTTCAGCCGCATGGCGCGGCTGATGGTGCGCGCCACCTCGGCCACTTCCAGGGTATGGGTGAGACGGGTGCGGTAATGATCCCCCAGGGGGGACAAAAAGACCTGGGTTTTGTGTTTCAGGCGCCTGAAGGCGTTTGAAAACACGATCCGGTCCCTGTCCTGCTGGAATATGGTTCTTACAGGGCACGGTTCTTCCTCACGCCGCCTGCCTCTGGATTCGGCAGCAAGCACACCAAACGGCGAGATGAACGATTTTTCGCGCTCTTCAAAGTCTTCGCGGATTGTCTTCATTTGCATAATCGATCGTTGATTGAAAAACGTATATACTGTTTGAAACCCGTATAACCTCCTGACATGAGGCTGTAAAAGTAAACTAGTAATTAAAACATATTCGGATGGTTTTGTAAAGATTCAATTGCCTGTCCTGCACACCTGCCGAAAGGGTTGGGGATGAAACCCATCACCGGAACAGATTCATGTTGGGACGGGGGTTTCTTTCGGGGATATCTGCAAAGAAGCGGTCGACGGTGGCGTAAATGGCATCAATATCTTTCGCGCCGCGTATGTCGGCAGAAAACCGGTGGCCGAACTTGAACCCCGCAGCAAAAAAATGCGCCCAATTTTTAAACCGCCGGAATGCGGTAACCGGTTCAAAATGCTGCTGCAGAAGATCCATCATCCGTTTTGCGCAAAAATGATACAGATCATTGTCCACAACCAGGCCGCGCGTCCACAGGGCCGGCGTCCATGGCGCCGCCAGCGCGATCCGCCCGATGGAAATACCGTCGCACCCGGTGGCCTGAATCATTCGAATGCAGTCTCCGGCATCAAACACATCCCCGTTGCCGAACACCGGGATGCGAACCGCCTGCTTCACCATGCCGATATACTCCCATCGCGGCGGACGGGTCCGGCGATCCGGGGCCATTCGGGGATGAAATGTAATGGCGTCAGCGCCGGCCGCTTCAAAGCGTCTGGCCATCTCCATGGCGGGCCTGGGGTCGTCGGTCCAGCCGGTGCGGTATTTTACGGATACGGGAATGGACACCGCGGCGCGCACCGCCGCAACCATTGCAACCGCCAGGTCCGGGGTTTTCAGGAGCGCCGCACCGCACCCCCGTTTGCATACGGCCGCCACGGAGCATCCGAAATTGATATCTACGCCGAAAAACCCCTCGGCTTCAATGCGGCGCGCGGCATTGGCCATGTCTTGCGCGTCGGATCCGAAAATCTGGCACACCAGGTGCGAAAGCTCCCCGCTGCGCCACCGGAACACGAGGGAGTGTTCCGGGTTTTCAGTGGGTACGGCCCTTGCGCTGCACATTTCGGTAAACAGCAGACCATATCCGCCGAAATGTTCCATAAGCTGGCGGAACGCCACATGGGTATACCCGGCCATGGGGGAAACAAGAAGGCGTCTGCCTGCCGTTTTCGCGCCGATGCGGATGGGCGTGTTCAGAAACTCCGTTATTTCAGGCGATATCTTCATGGACAAAATATGTTCGTGAAAAAAATCAGACGAAATGGTATAAAACTCTTTTTACAAGCCCTCTCAAAAAAAAGATTTTGGTTCAAGATCAAGGCGGAGGTGAAATTGAAACCGGAGGCATACTGCAGTATTCTGAGGATTTCACTTTCATCACCAACGAAGATATTGGGCAAAAGATTTTTTTGAGATAGCTTGTAATAAAGAATGGCGGCGTGTTTTGCAAGTTATCGTTACATAAATCTTTATACCGGGAGGAAACATGAGCCAGTATGAATTTTACCAAGTCGAGAAGAAGCCCCCCATTGCCTGGGTATACCTGAACCGGCCGGAAAAGAAAAACGCCATGAATCCACCGGCATGGAAGGAAACCATACCCATTTTCGCAGATCTCGATGCCGACAAAGACATCCGTGTGGTGATCATCAGCGGCAAGGGACCGTGCTTTTCCGCGGGCATCGACCTCATGGCAATGGCACAGGAACTGCCGGAACTCATGGAAAAGGAGCAGAAAGGCGGCATCAAGTGGCGGCTTTTGAAAAAGATTTATGCGCTCCAGGATACCATCAGCTGCATCGAATGGTGCCGGAAACCGGTAATCGCCGCCATTCACGGCCACTGCATCGGCGCCGGGCTGGATATGGCGACTGCCTGCGACATCCGTGTCTGCACGACCGATGCCGTTTTTTCACTGCGGGAAGCCGCGGTGGGGTTTGTGGCGGATGTGGGGGTGCTCCAGCGCATACCGCGAATCGTGGGGCAGGGCTTTGCCCGGGAGCTTGCGTATACCGCGAAAAATTTCGACGCCCGGAGCGCAAAGGAGATGCTCCTGGTCAACGATGTATACGACGGATATGACGACATGATGGCCGGCGCCGTCAAAATGGCGGAAAAAATCGCGGGCAACTCGCCGCTTGCGGTTGAAGCTTCCAAGGACGTGCTTAATTTTTGTATGGGCAAACCGGTTGACGAGGGGCTCAAATATGTGGCGTCGGTGAGCACGAACATCATCCCGTCAAAGGATCTCATGGAAGCCATTACGGCGTTTATGGAAAAAAGAAAACCGAATTTTACCGGGGAATAAATTGGTGAAAGTGTACCTGCATAACCTGGGATGTGCAAGAAACATCGTGGACGGCGAGGCCATGCTCGGTCTGCTGGAAACGGCCGGGCACAGAATTGTCGACGATGCGGATGGGGCCGAGGCCATTATTGTCAACACCTGCGGATTTATCGACGCGGCCTCGGAGGAGTCCGTGGATGCGATTCTCGAACTGGCCCAATTGAAAAGCGGGGGCGCCTGCAGGCGGCTGATCGTAACAGGATGCCTCCCCCAGCGATACCAGGACGATCTGCCTGCCGAACTGCCGGAGGTTGACGCTTTTTTGGGTACCGGCGCATACGACCATGTGGTTGCTGCCGTAAACGGGGAAATGGAAAACGGCGCATGCCTGCTGAAGGACCCGGCATCGCTCCCGCTGCATACCCGGCACACCATGCGGATCCAGACGACGTATCCCGTGGCCTACGTGAAGGTCATGGAAGGGTGCAACCGGCATTGCACCTACTGCATCATCCCGAAGCTTCGCGGCAGGCTGCGGAGCCGCCCGCCGGAGGATATCATCGAAGAAGCAGCGGCCCTTTCCCTGTCCGGCTTTTCCGAAATCGTCCTTATCGGCCAGGACACCACGTCCTACGGGTATGACCTGAATCCGGGAGAGAACCTTGCCGGGTTGATTACCGGTGCGGCACAAACCGCACCCGGTTCATGGATCCGTTTTTTATACGGCCATCCGGACCGCATCGACAACGATCTTCTGGAAGCGGTTCGCAAGCACCCCAATGTATGCCCGTATTTTGACATCCCGATCCAGCATGTCAGCCCGACGGTATTAAAGCGCATGGGGCGCGGCAGCCATGATGGCGGCTTTTTTGAGGCGCTTTTCAGCAGGATACGAGAGGCCGTTCCGGGGGCGGCGTTGAGAACCACCGTAATGACAGGCTTTCCCGGAGAAACGGAAGACGACTTTCTCCAGATGTATGATTTTGTGAAGAAAATCGGATTTGATCATCTGGGGGCCTTTATTTATTCGGATGCGGAGGACCTTGCCTCGCACCGGCTTTCACACCATGTTCCGGCGGATGTGGCAGAAGCGCGGATGGACAGGCTGATGTCCTTGCAGTCGGAAATTTCACTGAAAAAAAACGAAGCCCTTGTGGGCCGGGAATTTACGGTGCTCGTGGAAGAAGACCAGCAAGACGGCAGTTTTATCGGCCGCACAATGTTTCAGGCTCCGGAAGTGGACGGCATTACCGTTGTCTATGCCCGGGAAATGGATCTTGCAGTCGGGCAGTTCATCAACGTCCGCATCACGGATGCGACAGAATACGATCTTGAAGGAGTACCGGCATGACCGGCATCAAGCAGAAACTGTTATCCCTGGTTGAACCCGATCTTCAAAAAATAGAGGTCGCGCTGGAAAACAACCTGACCCCTCACCTGGAACTCGTAAGGGAAACCGCGGGGCACCTCATGTTTGCCGGCGGAAAGCGCCTCCGCCCCCTTTTGATTGTGCTGAGCGCCCGAATCTGCGGCCATGAAAATGAATTTGTCACAAAATTCGCCTCCATCTTCGAGTTTCTTCACACCGCGACCCTTCTCCATGACGACGTCATCGACGGGGCGGACATGCGGCGCGGAAAGCCGGTGGCCAATGCCGTATACGGTGCGGCTGTCACGGTGCTGACCGGCGATTTCCTGCTTGCCCGGGCCCTTAACATCGCGGCCGAATCCGAAAGCATGCGGATCATCAAAGTGGTATCCGGCATGACCGAGGAAATTTCCCAGGGGGAGATTCACCAGTTGATCAAAAAAGGGGATATCACCCTTTCCGAAGAGGAATACATGGACGTCATCCGGCGAAAGACCGGCGTCCTTATCCAGGGGGCGTGCAAAACAGGCGCAATCCTGGCAAACGCCTCGTCCGGTGAGGAGCAAGCCCTGACAAAATACGGTGATCACCTGGGCATGGTCTTCCAGATCGCAGACGACATCCTGGACTATACCGCGGATACGGGAGAGTTGGGCAAAGCCGTTGGCGCGGATCTCCGGGAGGGAAAACTCACCCTGCCGGTGATACACGCGCTGCGGGAAGCCAATCCCGCCGACAGGGCGCGCATGGAAACCATTATCGTCAATACGGGCTTCACCAACGAAGAGTTTGATGCCCTGCGTAAACTGCTGAACCGATACGGGGGAATCGACTATGCCAGGGCCGTTGCGGCAGATCATGTCCGGGCGGCAAAGGCGCAGCTGGAGATTTTTGAGCCTTCCAGGACAAGGGAAATCCTTGCAATGATGGCTGACTACGCATTGCAGCGAAGAGTGTAACGAATAAGGATTGAAATTATGAAAAAACGGGGATTGTTCACCAATGTTGGGAAAATCATGGCCGGAATGCTGCTGTTTGTTATTGCGCCATGGTCGGCCGCAAACCTGCCTGCACAGGATACCGCGGACACCAAAACCGTCGTGTCTTCCGGCTACAGCCGGATTTACGGAAGTGTCGGGGATGCGAAAGGTGCGGCCCTTGCGGAAAGCATCCGGTTTGCCGTCCAGAAAGCGGCCGACGATCTTCTTTCCGAAGAACAGCTTACCGAAGATTTCGAAAAAATAAGCCGGGTGCTGCATCAGAATCCGAACCAGTTTGTTCAGGACTATCGCGTTCTTCACGAAATACAGGTTGACCGCTCTTATCGCGTGCTGGTGCGCGCTACGGTAATGACGAACCAGATCCAGCAGGCCCTGTCTGCGGCGGGGCTCCAGACCCGCCCGCAGGAATTGCCGACAGTCCTGCTTATGGTGGCGGAAAAACATCTGGGCGATATGGATTATCGCTTCTGGTGGAAAAGCCCGCCGTCCAGGCAAAGGCCGGATACGGCCTCTTCCCCCATGGCACGCGTCCTTATGGACGAGGGGTTCACGGTGATAGATCCCGTAGGCTCCATGGAATATATCCTTGTTTCCCTCCAGGGGCTTTCTCTTACAGCCACTCCTGCCGACTACGAAGCCGCCATTTTCGCCAGGCGCATGGGGGCCCAGCTGGTCATACTGGGAACAGCGGACGTGACCCCGGGAAAGAACCGCCTGGGTGAAGAAACAGAGACCTACAGGGGAAATATCAATCTGCGGGTGATTGATGCCCAGACGGGCCGGTCGCTGACAACCATAAGGCAGCAGAGCGTCTCCATTAGCGAAGACCATGACGCTGCTTCTGCCAATGCCATGGCCGATGCCGCATTTCAGGCCGGCATGCAGTTGACATCCCGGATCGATTCCCTGTGGGTGGGAACGGAAATGCCTGCCGGCGGCATCACCATTTCAATTTCCGGCAAAAATATCCTGCCGAACCTGGAGCAGTTCCGAAAGACCATTTCCGATGTCAGAGGCATCGCCTCGGTCAGGACCATGCAATTTTCCGTGGACCATGCAAAACTCTGGGTGGATTACCGGGGCACGCCGGACGAACTGGTGAGCAGTCTACTGAAGCAGTCATACGGACCCTTTGGCATACACATCACGGACGTTGCTCCCGACAACCTGGAAATCGAGATGAGCCGGGATTTGACCTCTGAAATATTGACCGAGTAAATGAAAGGATGCCCGCCATGGAAAACGCCCAGCAATACACGCCACTGACCGAGCTGCAGGCGCGCAGGAAAAAACTCCAGAAGCATCTCGTGCGTCAGAACATCGACGGTGCGCTTATCCTCCAGAACGCCGACCTGTTCTATTTCAGCGGCACCAGCCAGCAGGCCAATCTGTATATTCCCGCCGAGGGAGAACCGCTCCTGATGGTGCGGAAGGATATTGAAAGAGCGAAAACCGAATCTGCCATCTCCCCGGTCATCCCTTTTTCAAGCCCCCGCGAAATTCCAGGCATACTTAAGGATCACGGCATCCCCCTGCCGGGGAAAATGGGCATGGAACTCGACGTGCTTCCCACAAACCAGTATTTCAGCTTTTCGCGTTTTCTGGAAAAAACGGAACTGGTCGATGTTAGCACGGCCATCCGCATGATACGAAGCGTGAAATCGGAATATGAAATCGCGCTCATCCGAAAATCGGCCTCTCTGTCCGACCGGCTTGCCGCCGAAGTCCCCTTGCTTCTCAAGGAAGGCATGACGGAAGTTGAACTGGCGGGACTGATCGAGGGAAAGGCGAGAAAATGGGGACACCAGGGAATCACCCGGATGCGCCTGTTCGGAGCGGAGATGTTCTACGGACACGTCATGGCAGGCCCGGCTGCGGCAGCACCCAGCTACCTGGCATCCCCTACCGGCGGCATCGGGCTCAACCCCTCCTTTGCCCAGGGTCCCAGCATGAATCCGATCCGGCCAAACGAACCGATACTGGTGGACGTGGTATTCGCCCTTGACGGATATTTATCCGACCATGCGCGCATTTTTTCAATCGGCAAACTGCCGGACTTCCTTGTCGAGGCCCACCGTGCGATGCTTGATATCCAGAACACCATCAAGGAGGCAGCCGTGCCCGGCGCTATCACCGGGGATCTTTACGAGCTTGCCGTTTCAAAAGCACAATCCCGAGGCCTTGGCGATTATTTCATGGGTGCGGGAGACCAGCGCATCCGTTTTATCGGGCACGGTGTGGGCCTTGAAGTGGATGAATTTCCCTTTTTGGCCAAGGGACAGAAGATGCCCCTTGAAAAAAACATGGTCATCGCGGTGGAGCCGAAAGCCATATTTCCGGGCAAGGGGGTGGTGGGGGTTGAAAACACCCATGTGGTGACGGAAAACGGCCTGGAACAGCTCGGCACCTTCCGCGAGGATATCATTGTGTTGTAAACCTGGGTGTTGTAATCTTGGAGACTATTTATGGCCAGCATACCGGATAAAATCCGGCATGCTGGCCTACATTGCGTGGCGCAACACTCCTGCATTCCATATTGCTTTTCGTTGAATCCCGGCCGATTTCACGCCAGGCCATCTGATGTATTTATCCTTTCCAGCACCGGCATGCCCATGAAAAAACAATTATCACAGGCCAGCATTTTTGAAGCCCTTCTCACGCCGCATATCCCCGCCTTGTATAAAACCGCCTACCGGCTGACGGGCAGCAGGGAGAAAGCCGAAGACCTCGTCCAGGAGGTTCTGGTCAAGCTCTATCCGAAAACGGATGAATTGCAAACGGTTGAAATGCTGGGTCCGTGGCTGAAAAAAGTGCTGTACCGGCAATTTGTGGACGAATTGCGCAAAACAAAAAGACGCCCCGAAAGCCGCCTTTCCGACATTGAAGGCGAAATGGACAACGTGACAACCCCTGCCGACAACCCGGAAAAAATGGCGGAAATCTCTGAAATCCGTGAAAAACTGCACGCCGCACTCAATACCCTTGATGAGCCGCATCGCCTGGTGGTCGTGATGCACCTGGTGGAAGGGTATAGTCTCACCGAAATGGCTGAAATCTATAATATTCCATGGGAAACACTGAAAACGCAGCTTCGAAGGGCCAAAGCCCGTCTGAAAAAATATTTAAAAATGTGAACCCGTTTTTTAAAAAACGGCGTCTTTATTTACAGAGCAGGAACATGAACACTCAACTTAACAATCATTGCAGGATTCTGGGAGCGCCGCTGGGGGGTGGTGCTCCCAGGAAAGGATTCGTTCAAGGTTCCCGGAGAAAAATACAATGAACTGTTCAGATGTCAGACAACGAATAAAAGACGAAATACTGCAGGGGGAGTACCCGGATCATGATGACGCCGTTGTCCGGCACATCAAACAGTGCGATCTGTGCCGCCACCTGTACACGGATGCCCTGCTGACGAGCGAGCTCAGGGAAATGCCGGTGCCGGAGCCTACGGGCGATTTTGCATCCCGGGCGATCGGAAATGCCGTAAAAATGAACCGTATGAAACGGGTACGATCCTTTGTGGGCATTTCCGCCGCCGCGATGCTGATTATCGCTTCAGGACTGGTGTTTACCCGCGTCCTGCAGGATTTTCAGGGCAGCCCCGGGCCTTCACCGGATGCCGGTATCACCGCGCTCAACGGCATGGAAAAAACCGTACGCATCATGATAGAAGCATTCGAATCCAGGCAAAACGCGACGTTGGCGATTGACCTGGCGGAAAATATCACATTGAAAAATTATCCTGGATACCGTCAGCTGACGTGGCAGACGGACCTGACGCAAGGAAAAAACCTGCTGGAATTGCCGCTGGTACTCGAAGATGACACGGACGGATATGTTCATATCCGCTATCGCTACAACGGCAACGAGCAGCAGGTCCGCATACCGGTTCGGGCGGAAAAAGAACACGAACCCCAAAAAACCATCCGTAGTTAATAAACTACTAAAGGAGGTCAACATGAACAACAACACCGTCATACGAATGTTTTTCGCAATAGTGATCGGGCTTTTTCTCGCTGCACCCGTTTTTGCCCAGGAAGGAATGAGTATTAAAGGGGATGATACCATAACTGTGCTTGACGTGGATGACAGGCCGGAAGCCGTAGACAGAATCATCATGCTTCCGCCGCACGCCCCGGAAAGAGCCGTTGAAAGATCCCGCCATGGTTTGGAAACGGCCAACCAGGCCCGGGAAAGAAAGCAGGAGGAAAACCGGGTATACGGGCTGGAAAGGGCCAGGGAAGCAAGAGAGCAAAACATCGGCGAGCAGGTCAGGGACCGGGTAATGGAGCAGGAAAGGGCGGAGCGGCCTGGCAGGCCCGATCGGCCGGAGCGGCCCGAAATAACGGAGCAACCGGAAAGGCCGGAAAGGCCGGAAAGACCCGAGGTGCCCGAAAGACCGGATCTGCCGGAAAGGGGGAATGCCGGTGGTGTATCGGAATCTTTCAGGAACAATCGGTAAAAACCAATGAAACCGAAACTACGACATTGGCTGCTGCTGATTCTGCTTATACCTGCAATGGCGGCAGCCAATGCATCCGATTGGTACCAGGCCGGGGTGAATGCGTTTCAGGAAGGGAAATACGAAGAATCACTGACATTCTTTAAACGGGCCCAAAGCGAAGGAATCGACACGCCGAACCTGCATTACAATATCGGTGCGGCCTATTACAGGTCCGGACAATATGAAGCGGCTGGAAATCAATTTCAGAAACTGGCGGAAGATCCCGACTGGAAGGCCCTTGCCCTGTACAACCTGGGACTGACAGCCGAAGCAAGGGGGGACCGGAAATCCGCAATAGACCATTATAACGGGGCGTTTGCCGCAGCCGCCGACACCTCCCGGATCAGGCAGCGGGCGGCACTGAAGCTTCAGGTGCTGGAACAGGCCGCTGCGGACGACGCTGTCGTTCGTGACTGGTATGGATTGCTTTCGGCATCCGTGGGCTACGATGACAATGCAGTGATGGCCGCTGATGATTCCCTGAACCTGGTCAGTAAAAAAAGTGACGTATTTGCAGACCTTTATGGTTTTGGCGGCAGATATCTGAAAGGCAATTACAATGACGGTGTTCGAATCGATGCAGGGGGGTATGCCCGTCTTTACGCCCAGGAAGGGGAGTTCAGCTACGGCACGCTGTTCACCGGCATCAGCAGAGACAAACGATACGACACGTGGCGCACCCGTGCAGGGGTTGCCGTCAACGCGGATTTTGTGGAAGATCAATTTTACGCGGCCACACCCACGCTTCAATTGGTCCTTGACCACTACCGTGAAGATTTCCGGTTGCGGCTTTCCAATACATTTGGCTGGGTCGAGGCCGATAATACCTACACATACCTGACCGGCGCAAGAAACCGCACAACCGCAGAAATCAACGGACCCCTAAGCGTCCTGAAGCTTACCACCGGATATGAATTTGAATACAACAACCGCCGGGATCTGCGGATGGAAGGAGAATTTTTCAGCTATTCCCCCCTTCGCCACAGAATCTATGCCGGGATCGATTATCCGGCTGCAAAAAACTGGACCGTCTCGCTTCGGGGGGAATTTCGCAGGAGCCTGTATCCGGAGGCCAACGTGCAGATCGACCGAGACAGCCTGGTGATCCGGCAGAAGCGCGAGGATGACCGCATTGATTTGTCTGTTCGAGCGGAATACCAGGTTACCGGAACCGTCGATATTTTTGCACAATACGACCGAACGGATAACGACTCGAATCTCCCGGCCTACAGCTACACCAGCAATCAAATCATGCTTGGATGCCGAAAGGCGTTTTAAGCTCCGGCACAATCAAATACGATTCCCGCTGGCAATGTTGCCCTTGCATGCCTATTGTTATAGACTACAAGTCATCTCAAAAAAAAGATTTTGGTTCAAGATCAAGGCGGCGGTGAAATTGAAACCGGAGGCATACTGCAGTATTCCGAGGATTTCAATTTCACCGCCAACGAAGATATTGGGGCAAAAGATTTTTTTGAGATCGCTTGTAGAACTTATCTCAACATTATCTTTCGGCCCAACCTTTTTGTTGGATAATCGAAATCGAAAAAACGAAATTCAAACAAACGGAGGTGCAGCATGAGCAAAATTGCCGTCATTATTACGGATGACTTCGAAGATTCGGAATATACAGAGCCTGCGGAGGCCTTTACAAAAGCCGGACATGAGACGATCCATATCGGGCTTGAGGCAGGCGCCGTCGTAAAGGGGAAAAAGAAAAACACACCGGTGACCATTGACAAGGCGGTTACCGATGTTTCCCAAAAGGATTTTGACGCACTCCTGATACCCGGCGGATTTTCCCCGGACAAGCTGCGCGCCTTTGATGCGCCCGTGGCCTTTGTAAAGGAGTTCATGGCATCCGGGAAACCGGTTTTCTCCATCTGCCACGGTCCCCAGCTCCTGATCACCGCAGACGTCCTGCGCGGCCGGAAAGTAACCGGCTACAAATCGATCATCCAGGACATCAAAAATGCCGGGGCCGATTTTCAGGATACGGAAGTGGTGGTCGACAAAAACCTTGTCTCCAGCCGGCAACCGGATGATCTTCCGGCATTCATAAGGGAATCGATGAAGCTGCTTGGCGGATAGCGCACATCAGGGTTTTACCGCCAGCAGGGACATGCCTAATTTTTTTTCAAGCGCCTCGATTTTTTTGAGGTTTTCATCGTCCACAATGGCCG
This sequence comes from Desulfobacteraceae bacterium, assembly GCA_011389515.1. Taxonomy (GTDB): domain Bacteria; phylum Desulfobacterota; class Desulfobacteria; order Desulfobacterales; family Desulfosalsimonadaceae; genus B1SED10-16. The sequence goes on along the minus strand of JAABUA010000020.1, from coordinate 30,225 downwards.
GCTTAAGGTCGTGGCATGAAAATGCCAGCAACGGCTGCCCCAATTCGGCTTCCAGGGCACGAATCTGATCAAGGTCCTGATCTTTCAGGTGGGAAAGACTGCAGATCATTTGTTTACCTCCTGTTGGGTTGTGAAGGAATGTATTGGTTCGCCTGTTTTCAATATAAGCAAGGAGGACCGTTATCGCAACAGATGCCCCGGTGAGAACCACACCTTCTAAAACCAGGAGCGGTGGCTCCAGAGGTCGGCCTTCATGTCTTCCAGGTCGCTTTCAACCGCTGCATGGCGGGCGGCATTGACAATGGCAAGGCCGGCCTGGTGGGCAAAAGCGCTGATGATCATGATTTCGTCGTCATAGAACTCCCGCGGACTGCCAAAATAAATCCGCAGCACGCCCATGACGGAATCTCCTGCTGCAATCGGCGCACTGATTAGCGTTGCGACACCCTCCTTTGCGTACAGATCTGAATCAGCGTCCCCGGAATCCGGGCCGGCTATGGGGGTCACCGTTGTTTTGCCCTGCAATGCTTCTTCAACACCCTTTCCCCTGGTACCGGATACCGCTTTTACAAAATACTCCTTCAGCCCATGGCTGCTGACCCGCTTAAGGGCCTGGTCGTCGGCATCAATCAACTGCACCGTCACCCCCTTTGCCTTGAATGCGCGGCACAGATCCCTGGTCAGGGTTGTCATGATCTGACGGATATCCAGCGATGCATTCATGCCGAGCGTCAGATCGTAGAAAAGCTTTGTGTTTTTGCGGATGTGCTCGATCAGGCGCGCCCGGTCGACGGCAATCCCGCCCTGGTCGGCAAGGGCGGTCAAAAAAGCGATATCGTCTTCTGAAAACTCCCGGTGCTCCGCAGTATAAAGGGCAAGAACGCCTATGGGCCGGTCATGAACCATCACCGGCACCACCAGTATGGAGGCGATGCCTTCGGCTTTTTTGGCTTTCCGGTGCTCGGCCCGGGGATCGGCCGTGGCGTCGAAAATGGCCAGGTGCCCGTTTTTTACCAGATCCTCTACCCCCTCCCTGGCCTTCTCGGGCGCCGTATGCAGGTAATCGGCAGAGAGCCCTTTCCGGGCTGCCGGGAAATAGAGATCCGGATTCTCATCCTTCAGAAACAGGCAGGCCGCCTTGGCGCTCATGGTCTCGACAGCGATGTCGACAATCAACCCAAGCAATTCCTTTTTTCCCAGCGTAGTGCCGAAAGCCCGGCTGACCCTGCACAGATTTTCAAAATAATGCGTGTCATGCGCCATGTGGATACTCCTTATTTTCCGTCCCGCTGTTTCAACCAGCTGATGATTTTGGGAACAAACTCTTTCTGCGTTTTGGAGCTGACATAAATCCCGATGTGACCGGTTTCAAGGATAACATCCTCGGTGTCCGCACTGCCCACGCTGCGGGTGAGCCGGTCGCATGCACCGGGGGGAACCAGGTGATCAAAATTACCGTAGATATTGAGCAAAGGCATGGTTATGTTTTTCAAATCGACCCGCTGCCCGCCGACTTCCATCCGGTTGTCGATCAGAAGATTTTTCTGGTAGCAGTCCACCACGAACTGCCGGAAGGTTTCCCCCGGTACATCGGGGCTGTCAAATATCCATTTTTCCATCCGCACAAAATTTTCCACAAAATTTTTGTCATCAGCGTGCTCCATGAAACCGATATACTTGTCGAGCATCAGGCGTGCGGGGTTGAGCAGCAGAAAACCGATGTTCATCATGTCCCCGGGCATATTGCCAAAGGCCTCCACCATGAGGGCTGGATCAACGTGTTTCATCCAGATGTGAAGTAACCCCTGGTCCGTGTCGAAATTCGACGGCGTGACGGTGGTGATGAGGTTTTTCACTTTTTCCGGATGAAGGGACGCGTAAATAAGGGAAAACGTGCCCCCCATGCAGATGCCCATGAGGTCGATGCTTTCCACTTTGTGGCGCTCGCGGATCACGTCGACCATGGTGTCGACATATCCGTTCACGTGATCGTCAATGGTCTGAAATTTATCTTTTTCCGTTGGATATCCCCAGTCGATCATGTACAGATCGATGCCGCTGTCCATGAGGGTGTTGGCAACGCTCCTTCCGGGCTGCAGGTCGAGCATGGTTTCCCTGTTGATCAGCGCGTACACGATCAGCAGCGGTGTCTTCACCCGTTTTGCCGGACGCTTTTTCGGCCGGTAATACTTGAGCTTGACCCGGTCTTCGGTATGCACCACTTCATAGGGCGTCTGGGCGATTCCCGTTTCAAGGGGGGACAGCAGGATTTCAGAGGCTTTTTTCGCGCGGCTCTCCGTTTTTTCGGTTTCCTCGGCCAGTTTTGACAGAATCAGGTCAACAGGTACGCCCCTGGTTTTTCCGGATGTGCCTGCCGGCTTCTTCCCGGATGGTTTCTTCGGCGTTTTCCCCGATGGTTTCGCCGATTTTTTTCCCGACGTTTTCCCCGAAGTTTTCATACATCACCCCTGGTGCGGTCATTTACAATTCTTTGCACTTATCAATAGACATAATGTCATAAGTACCTCGTAGGGGCGCCCCTTGCGGGTGCCCGGATTGCGGGCACCCGCAAGGGGCGCCCCTACGTATCTATATTCAGCGTGAATGTTTTTCATGTCTGTATAAGAATGCAAAAATTAGTAATTGCGGCTGTTTTTTTCCATTTGGCGCTCAATTGCTTTCAGCCGTTTTTTCACATCATACAGGTCTTTATACAGGGCATCGATGTCGTGGGGCGCCGGCAGCGACAACCGGTGCATCAGGTCATTGACCAGGTCTTTTTTGGCCTTGGTGTAGTTGGCGGATGCAGCAAGCGTTTTGGAAAGCGCCCCGAGAAATTCGGGATTTTGTAACGCCGTCATGTACTGCCCTTCAAGCGTTTTCAGCCAAAGCTGGTAATAGGCCTTGAAATCCTCTGGCAGGTCTTCCCCGGCTTCCGTAAGATCGACAAGCCGGTTCTGAAAAGTGGTGTAAGCGCTTCTCAGGGGGGCATAAAGGTGACTCAGAAATTCAGCAAGGGCGGATTGCAGGACGGCAAATCGATCCATGTAGCAATTGATTTTCTCCTGGGCTTCCCGGCCGGGGCCAAGCTGGGGAATGTTTAGCAGCTTTTTGAATTCCGTGTCATAAAAGCGGTTGAAGATGTTCAGCGATTCCTTCTCAAGATGCCCCATATCAAAATTATCGGGCAGCTTGCCAAGGGATCCCGTTTTTTCAAGCCACTTCCCGTGCATCCCGGCCATGTTTTCAATCGCGGGCTGCATCATTTTCATAAACACATGGGGCATGGCATTCACACCGGCAAACATTTCATTCCACTTCCCCGGATCGCCAAAGGCAGAAGCGGAAGTTTTCATGAAGCGCAGGGCCGCATCAAGGGAAGCGTCCCGGGAAGCGTCCCTGGAGCCGGAGGCGGCCTCGTCACCGGCCGGCTCGTCCCCTTGGGCCGTATCTGGCTGCAAGGGGGCGAGCATACCGGACCACGTTTCCGTCATGGACCGCATCCATTGCTGAAACATCGTATTCGGATCAAACGCAGGATCTGAGGAATCCTTCATCACAGGGCCTCTTTCTTATGAAAGGAACTCTTCCACTTTTTTGTACTGTTCGTCCATCTGCGCCTTGAACTCATCAGCGCCCTTTTTATAGGTCTTGATCCATTCATTTATGGCCTTTTTCCCCTCGGCCGGCAGCCAGGTGGCCTGATCCAGGGTCGCATTCAGCATTTTTTCTCCCTGTTCCTGGGAAAGCTTCATGGCTTTGAACGAATTGTCGAAAAAAGTCGTTTTGTTGAATTCAATCATCTGCTTAAGCATATCCTTGTTGTTAATCATCTTTTTTCTCCTTTGCAAAAAATGTCAATACGTTGTTTGTTCATCCACTGGTTTACGTGCTTACATGATAAAAGTTAGTACCCTTACAATACTTGTCAAGCAACTTTTTTGCATTGCAACAAAAAATGGCGTTCTGATTCTTTTTTCTTGATCGCATGCATATTTGATATTAGATAAGAATATTATATAATATTTATATTTTCAGAGATATGGCCAGAGTAACGGATTGACCCGACAGGTCGACCATATATATTGCAGTGTGACAAAAAAGGGGGATCCCATGCCGGATACGGACAGAATTCTGTTGAAAAAATATGCCAACCGCCGCCTCTACGACACGGAAAAAAGCGCGTATGTAACGCTGGCCGACGTGGCCGGAATGATCCGGGAAGGAAGATGGGTCATAGTAAAAGACGCCGATTCCGGTGAAGACGTGACGGCATTCACACTGACCCAGATCATTATGGAAGAGGCCAAAAAAAAGAACGCCCTGCTGCCGTCCTCCCTGCTGCACCTTGTCATTCGACACGGCGAAACCCTGCTGGCCGATTTTTTCAACAAGCACCTGGAAAAAATGGTCGCCAGCTATATCTCCTATAAAACATTGGCCGACGAGCAGTTCAACAAGTGGCTGGAAATGGGGACAGATCTTTCGGACACGACCCGCCGGAACATCCCGGAAAACAGCCCGCTTCAATCCTTTTTCCGACAGTTTTTCCCCGATCCGCCGACCGGCAGCGGTGGAGACAAGCCGTTTACTGAAAACCATGAGGATGAACCAGATTCCGGGAAAACCTGACCAACGCTTCGCCGTTTTGCAGCCGCCCTACTCTCCCTCTTCCTGCGCGATGTCGCTGTGCTCCAGGAGAAATTTCGCGATCTCCGTATAATCCTTTTCCAGAACCATTGATGAGCGGAAAATGCCCATGTGACCGGCTTCTGCGATCACTGACAACTTTTTGACCGCATCAAGCCCGTTAATCCGGTCGATGTGCCCCACGGCCTGTCGGGGCGGAACAATATCATCCTTGGAACCGCCCAGCGCCCAGATGGGAACGTACACCGGATAATTTTCGATGCTTGCCGTCCGGTCTCCGATCTTAAGCGTTCCCCGCATAAGGGCATTGTTGACGAATATTTTCTTGTAGGTATCCCGGATAAATTCAGCCGGAAAATGCTGGGTCTGGTTATACCACTGGTAAAACTCCTTCTGTCGCTCCGCCTTTTCCCGGTTTCCGGCCTTGAGATCCGAGTAATATTTTCTGAAATTTTGCAGGTGCTGGTCCATCCCGAGATAATAAAACCCCAATACCTGTAGCCGTCCGTCGTATACTTTGCGCCCTTCGCCGATTTCCCCGGGCCCGATGGTTTCCGAAAAGACATCGATCAGCCAATCAATGTAGGACTCCCCGGCCAGGCGGGAAAAATCGGTCAGCATGCCCCGCTCGGCTTCGGTGTGCATGGGCGAACCGGCCGAACCGAAAGTCCTTCCCAATTCAGGATACAGGATCAGGGTGGTTAACAGCAGGGGGCCCGGCTGACATACGGCGATCAGGTGCGGCGGAAATCCGGTGAGGGATTTCAGGTGCTCCAGGACGGCCTTGTACTGCGCCACCTGCCCTTCAAAGTTCTCGTCGTGGGGCTGGCCGTCAATCACCAGGGGGATATCCCTGGCGCACTTCTGCTCCACGACGGCCATGCGCGTCAATCCCCGTTCCCTGAGAAAAAAAGCCGTCCGCTCGGCGATATTGGAATGGTGCCCGGCCCGGGGAGCGAATACAACACCGTAATTGCCGATGCAGTGAGGACCGTCCGTGGATATGTCAATGAGACGCATCCCGGGAAGGTCCAGAAGTATATTCTTGTCCTTATAGTCAAAATGCCAGTCCTGAGGCGGCGGATCCTCGGAAAAAAGACTCAAAAATTCGAGATCCGCATCGTAGTCTGCCTTCATTTGCCGCACCAGACCGGGCATCTGAAGGGATTTTCCGGCCAGGTCAATCCCCTCCTGCTGGGTTTCAATCATGGTTTTGAATATTTTCAGTCCGTTTTGAAGCCATGGGAAAAGACTCATTACACTTGCATCCAAGACGCTGCTCCTCATTATTGTAAAGTTGATCTCGCGGGGTTACCTTTTGGTATAATGTAAAACGGGGAGCATGGATGTCAATAAGATTTTTTTGCACTGCACAAAAACCGCCCGGGCAGGGCTTCGCGCCGGGCCTGCTTGCCGTTTTTTTATTTATTTGATATTTAGCAATTAATTTGATATAATATCATGTTTGTCAGTAGCAGTTATTACAAGCGATCTCAAAATAATCTAACACCCTCTGGCGGCGTTGTGAGGCGCTTCAAAATGCTCACATAATACATATATGCTCCGCTTTTTCATCGCCTCACGCCTTGCCAGCGGGCGCGATCTTTTTTTTGAGATAGCTTGTAACATGTTTATCCGGTGATGGCAGCGAGGAGTTCGCCATGCAGTTGTTGTTGTCTGAACTTGCAAAAAGCCTGAATATGAATCCCGATATCGTGGAGAGATGGATCCGCCAGGGGCGAATTCCTGTCAAGCAACGGCATAACACCTGCATTTTTGTCCCTGAAACCCTTGAAAAATGGGCTGCTGCCCACAATGTAAATCTGAACATGCCCGGATCGCGGGAAACCCTACGGATCGAGGAAAAACCCCAAAGCCTCTTGACGGCGATCGAACAGGGCGGGATCTATTACGATCTGCCGGGAAAAATGGCCGCCGAGGTTCTTCGCGAGGCGGCACAACGCATGGATGCAATAAAAAGCCGACAACTGAAAGATCTTTTATACGAAAGGCTTATGGACCGGGAACAAATGATGTCCACCGGCATCGGCAACGGGGTGGCAGTCCCCCATCCCAGGGCGCCCATCATTGATGACGGCGTCAACGCCCAGATAGCCACCTGCTTCCTTGAGGCCCCGGTAGATTTCCATGCAGTGGATAAAAAACCGGTCTTTATCATGTTTGTCCTGGTTGCCCCTACGGCAAAGCAGCACCTGTATCTCCTTTCCAGGATATCTTTTTGTTTGCGGGACGATTCATTCATGCAGCTTTTAAAAACCGTTCCCGACCGGGATGTTTTGCTGCGTGAAATTGCCGGACTTGAAAGCCGCCTGGACCAGGACAACCGGTAAGCCGCATGTCTGCTTGCCGGCCGCCGGGCGTGCATCCCAGCAACCTTCAAATGAAACCAATTTTGCTTTGACGCCATACACGAAAGTAAAACAGTGGTTTGCACGATTGATGCCGCAGTGGTCCGGCGGGGAAGACCGCCTGATGCTGATCGTTTTCGGCGCCGTGGTCGGCGTGTGCAGCGGCATCGCGGCAGTCGGGCTCAATTTCAGCCTCCATGCCATGGAAAGCTTCTTTGACAGCTACCGCTTCTTCTGGTGGTCTTTTGTTCTGCCCGCCGTCGGTGCCGCCGTATCTTCTTTGTTTCTCGAGAAAATCATCCGTGAAGGAGCGGGACACGGTGTTCCGGAAGTCGTTTACAGCGTTTCGCACCATGGCGGGCTTCTTCGGGGCCGCTCCACGTTTTCACGCCTTATTTCCAGCAGCCTGACCATAGGCAGCGGCGGTTCCGCCGGACCCGAGGCGCCTGTGGTCATGAGCGGCTCCGCCATCGGATCCAATATCGCCAGACTTTTCTCCTTAAATGAACGGCAGCGGATCGCCCTGGTGGGATGCGGGGCGGCGGGGGCGGTTGCCGGGGTTTTCAACGCGCCCATTGCAGGACTGGTATTCACGATCGAGGTGATCGTCGGCGAGTGGACAGCGATACATATCGTCCCCATTGCCGTGGCATCGGTTGCCGGAGCCCAGGTCAGCCGATTGCTCCAGGGGAACCAGATTCCCTTTACACACCTGCATTTCGATGTGGATGTGACCACGACCATCGCCTCGGTAGGGCTTGCGGTTATCACGGCAGGAGCCTGCATCCTGATGACCCGGGCAATCCGTCTTTCGCACCACTTCGCGGGAAAAGTGCCGGCCCCGATATGGGTCCGCGCTGCCATGGGGGGGGCTCTGGTGGGGATCATCGGTCTTTTTCTGCCGCAGGTTTTGGGCGAAGGATACTATGTGATCCAAAAAATGGTGGAGGGATCGTTTACGCAGGGATTGGCACTGGTCGCGATCCTGGTGCTGGCAAAAATAACGGCAACTTCCTTAACCCTCGGCTGGGGCGGGTCCGGGGGTATTTTCGCCCCCAGCCTGGTGGTTGGGAGCGTCTCCGGACTCATGTACTACCGGGGTATCGAGGCCATATGGCCGGGACTGTTTACGGTAAACGAAGGCTGTTTTGCCCTGCTGGGCATGGCAGGCATGATCAGCGGCATCCTTCAGGCCCCCCTGACCGCGATTTTTCTGATTGTTGAAATTACCGGCGGCTATGAAACCATTCTGCCGCTGATCCTGATTTCGGTGATATCAACGACCATCTGCCATTCCTTTGAGCCGGCATCCTTTTACTTTCGCGACCTGGTCGAAAAAGGGCACTACCTTCGTCCGAGAACCGATGCAAAGGTCCTGGCGGATCTTCACATCAGCGAACTGGTGGAAAAAGACTGCGCCATCGTGGAAAAAAACATGAACCTGGGCCGGTTTCTGAAAATCGTCCAGCAGTCCCGCCGGAATTATTTTCCGGTAATCGATGAAAATACGGGTGAATTTGCCGGGATGATCCATTTCGACGACATCCGGCCGTATTTGTTTGACGCCATGCTCTATGATACCGTTTTCCTGGAACAGATCATGACAACGGACATACAGACCGTGGATATCGACGACGAGTTGTCCGAAGTCCTCAAGCGGATGGATGAAACGGGCAGTTTCAGCATGCCCGTGGTATCCAACAAACGGTTTGTGGGAATGGTGTCCAAGGCGACGCTTCTTGATAAATACAGAAAAGAGCTTATGCTGCAGACAACATCATAGCACCGGTTTTTGAAGCCGATATGCCGCGAAACGATTCAATAAAAAAGGGTTTGCAGACAACAATGCCTGCAAACCCTTGAAATTTCTGGTAGGCGCGATCAGACTTGAACTGATGACTTCTACCGTGTCGGGGTAGCGCTCTACCACTGAGCTACGCGCCTTTAAAAACAGTAAAAATTTTGACAGAAACTATATCATCCGGCATGGATCTGTCAAGGAGAAAAGCAACGGAAAAACGGTTTATATGAAAACGGGAAAGATTGTAAAAATCACTGCCGTTGTCCTCACTGCCATTGTATTCGGTGCCGCTGCAGGTGTCGTTATCGGACTTACCCGGGACCTGCCTCAAATCCGCATGCTGGAGAGCTTTTCGCCGTCGGCGGTTTCAAGAATCTACTCTTCGGACAACGTTCTGCTGGCGGAGCTCTATATCGAAAAACGGAACCCGATTTCCATCGACATGGTGCCCGATACCGTCAAGACCGCCTTGATCACAACGGAAGACAGGCAATTTTACCGGCACAGCGGGATCGACCTCAAGGGCATTGCCCGGGCGATTATCAGCAATATACGCTCCGGCAGATACGTAGAAGGGGCAAGCACCCTGACCCAGCAACTCTCCAAAACCCTTTTTCTCACACCGGAAAAATCATTGCAGCGAAAACTGCGGGAAGCGTTTCTGGCTTTTCAGCTTGAAAGACGATACACCAAAGATGAAATCCTTGAACTCTACCTGAACCAGGTGTACTTCGGATCCGGCGCGTACGGCATCCAGATGGCCGCGCAGAAATATTTCGGAAAATCGGCATCCGAGTTGGACCTTGGGGAATCGGCCCTGCTTGCAGCCATGCCCAAGGCCCCATCGGTCTACTCCCCCCTGGTCAACCCGGAGCTTGCGATCAAACGGCGGAATATCGTACTGGCCCAGATGAGGAACACCGGGGCGATCACTGATGAAACCTATGAAGCCGTCACAAACACCGATTATACGGCGCCTGTAGCAAAGAGCAATGCCCGAAAGGCCCCATACTTTGTCGATTTCGTGATCCGTGAGATGGAAAATGCCGTCGGCTCGACGGCCCTTTACAAGGGGGGGCTGACGATTCATACCACCCTGAACTACCGCATGCAGCAGGCGGCGGAAAAGGCCATTGAAAGCGGACTTGACAGCCTGGCCGGCAGGATGTCGGCGAAAGGCATACCCGACCCCCGACCCGAGGGGGCTTTCGTTGCCATCGATGTCAAAACCGGCGGGATTCTGGCCATGGTCGGCGGTCGAAATTACCATGAAAGCATGTTCAACCGGGCGGTCGACGCCCGTCGTCAGGCCGGATCGGCCTTTAAGACGATCGTGTATGCATATGCCATCGAACATGGCTTCAACCAGGCCTCGCTGCTTATTGATGCCCCGGTCTCTTACAACGGATGGCAGCCCAGAAATTTTTCAGACACCTACGACGGGGAAATGACCCTCAGAAAATCTCTGGTGGACTCCAAAAACATCCCTTCCGCGAGGCTCCTCCAGGCGGTCGGCCCGTCCGCCGTGGTTGATTTTGCAGGGGCCTGCGGCATCACTTCACCCATTTTGCCCTACCCTTCCCTTGCCCTGGGCGCTTTTGAAGTGCCCTTGCTGGAGTTAACGTCTGCATATACGGTATTCCCCAACCGGGGAATCCATATAAAACCCTATGGCGCAACTGCAGTGACGGCACCGGATGGCCGCAGGATATGGAAAAACACCAGCGAGAAAAAATTCGTGATGTCGCGCGCCGGTGCGGCGATAATAACCGATGTATTGCGCGGGGCCGTCACCGAAGGGACGGGGAAAGGCGCCCGCGATATCGACCGGCCTGTTGCCGGTAAAACAGGCACCACTAACGCATTTCGGGATGCCTTGTTTATCGGTTTCTCCCCTGATATTGCCGCCGGCGTGTGGACCGGGCAGGACAATTTCACAACACTGGGACCTTTTGAAACAGGCAGCCGGGCCGCGCTTCCCATATGGAAGCACTTTATGGAAGAAGTGCTGCGAGATCAGCCGATCACGTTTTTTGATTTACCGGATGATGTCGTGGAAATACGCATTGATCCGATCAATGGCAATCGCGTATCCGGCAGTGGCGGCGTTTCCGCCCTTTTCCGAAAAAATGAAATACCCGAATAAAAGCTTGATTTCAAGAACAATAGCGGTTAAAGAGGCCCTATGATCCGCAAAGCCACCATAGATGATATAAAACAGATCCATCTGCTGTTGAAATATTACGGCGAAAAGGGGGAGCTGCTTGCCAGGCCCCTGAGCCGTCTGTACGATCATCTGCGAGATTTTCTTGTTTATGAATCACCGGATAAAAACGGCATACTGGGGTGCTGCGCCTTGCAGTTCTGCTGGGAGGATCTCGCTGAAATCCGCTCCATTGCCGTTCACCATTCCGAATTGAGAAAAAAAATCGGAACACAGCTATTGGCGGCGGCATTCAAAGAAGCAAAGGAATACAAGATCAAGAAGCTTTTTACCCTTACCTACAAGCCTTATTTTTTCAAACAATTCGGATTTATTGAAATCGACAAGGCAGAATTGCCCATAAAAATCTGGTCCGACTGCATCCACTGCGTTAAATTTCCAGATTGCGATGAAATCGCCATGCTCAAGGTACTCGGGTGATCAGGAGTAAATGAGGTTGTATTTCAGGGGGGGGTATTCCCATACGCCCGGAAGCGGCAGGATATACTGGTTTTTGACCGTCAGCCAGAAAAGCTCCGGTTTTACTTCCCTCAGCTTTCCGTCTTCAGGCGGTTTTGCCGCAGATGTCTGCTCGTATATGACCTTGAACAGAAAAACACCGCCTCCCTTATTGCTTTTATCGAGCATGAAATAATTTTTCAGCTCCTTCAGGGTCAGGTTATGGCTTTCCGCAATCTCGTCCATCTCGATTTTGCTGAGCTTCATCAGCACGCTCTTGGAAACCCCCTGCTCTGAGTAGCGGTACAGGGAGCGGGATTCACTGCTGGATACATATACCGTGGAAACAAACGGCAGCCTCCTCAGATACTGGGCCGCAACCGCAGCAGCCGTCCTTCGCCCGCCGATCATCTCCGGCAGCCCGTAAAATTCAAAAAACTTTTTCTGAACGTCCTGTGCGTATTTTTCCCCCTTTTCATACACATCCTTGGATACGTACCTCAAAAACCGGGCCAGGTCTTCGGCTGCTTCCGTTATGGGCCAGTCGATCCGCACGTGAAAATGGGAAAGGAGGTAACGATGCCTGTTTTTGGGCTGATTTTTGTCCCGTTGAATCAATAGGGCATAATCGACCGGGAGCAGTTCCATCAAAAAATTGAAGAAGTGAGCATTTTCCAGGTATTTCTGGCTGCGATCGTAATCCGGGCCCAAAGACAGGATCTTTGAGCGCATCAGGTTGGTCTTGGTGGTCCGGTTTGAATCAAAAAACCGGATATATTTCTTGTGCTCCTGGGGAATGGTTTCTTCCACGAAAACAACGAGAAACGCATTATGAAAATCGTATTCCAGCTTGGGGATGCGGGCCCGCGGTTTCAGCTCTTTTCTTTCGATAAAAGGGTACGGCGTGTCGTTGTTCTTGAAATTCTCATACGTATCGGCTAACGCATGCGCCAGAATGAACTGGTCCAGGTCGTCCCGTAAAAGCTCGTAATATGAACGCCTTTGACGATTTTCCAGACTGAGTGCTTCCCGGGGGCGCCAGTACAATCCTTTCCTCCTTCAGGAAAAAATACGGTGAAAAAAAACTCCCTGCTCCGTTATAAATCCATAAAAAAAATACCGTAGCATTTTTTCATAACATTGTCAAATAATTATATTTCAGTACCCGGAAAACAAAGGGGAAATACCGGAGTGCTATTCCGTTATTGCCGATCCGCCCAGCGATTCCACGCCAGGCAGGGGTTTCCCTTCCAGAAGACTCAAAAAGGCCCCGCCGCCGGTGGAAATATATGAAATCCGGTCTTTCTGTCCGCTGGTGTGTACTGCCACATCTGTATCACCGCCGCCGACAATGGACAGTGCATAGGAATCTGCCACGCTGTATACCATGGACAGTGTTCCGCGGCTGAAGGCATCCATCTCGAAAACGCCCATCGGACCGTTCCAGACAATGGTCTTTGCGTTGTAAAGCGCCAGGTCGAAAAGCGTGGATGTCGCCGGACCGATATCGAGTGCCATCCAGCCTTCGGGAATTTCCTGGACAGGGACAATCTTGGTCTCCGCCTTGGGGTCCAACTCCTGGGCCACGACCGCATCAACGGGAAGATAGAACTTGATGCCTTCTTCAATGGCCCGGTTCCGAAGCCGCCCGGACGCTTTCACCAGGTCGTCTTCCACCATGGATTTGCCGAGGTCATACCCCATACTCTTTAAAAACGTGTTGGCCATTGCACCGCCGATAATGAACTTGTTGACCTTGGACAGCATGTTTTCAAGGGCGCTGAACTTGCTTGACACCTTTGCGCCGCCGACAATGGCCACCAGCGGACGCTTGGGATTATCCATGGCTTCCTGAAAATACTTGAGTTCCTTGATCAGAAGGAACCCGGCCCCTTTTTCCTCCTTCTGGTCCGCGATAGCGCATACCGATGCATGCTTCCGATGGCTGACCGCAAAAGCGTCATTGATATACACATCGCACAGGCCGGCCAGCGCGGAAGCAAAATCCCTGTCATTTTTCTCTTCGCCTTCATGAAAGCGAAGATTCTCCAGCAGAAGAATGTCCCCTTTTTTCATGGCCTCGACCTGCTTTTCAACGTCCGGTCCGATACAGTCCGGTGCCAGTTCAACCTCCTGTTTCAAAAGACGTGCAAGGCGCATGGCCACCGGTTGGAGGCTCAGCTTTTCCACAACCTTCCCTTTCGGACGCCCCATGTGAGACATGATAATCAACTTCCCCCGGTAATCCAGCACATACTTCAGCGTGGGCAGAACCTCTTGTATACGCGTATCATCGGTTATGTTCTGCTGATCATCGAGGGGAACGTTGAAATCAACTCTGACCAGTACGCGCTTCCCTTCCAGGCTCATCGATTTGATGCTTCTCATGGCTCCTCCGTATGTTACTTTTTCATGCGCCGGTTGTGCAGCGCTTTTTTTTGGGACCATCGCTCCAGAAAGGAAACCCGGCCGGACCGGTACCCCCTGTCAAGCTTTTCTTCTTCCACCACCACCTGGTTTTTTCCGGAAATGGCGGTCTTAAGGCATTGGGTTTTTTCCTCGCAAGCCATGCACGTTTCCGGCGAATGCCGGAGACCGTCCTCAGACATGGGAAACACCTTTTCCAGGTCGCCGAAACATTCCGGTTTGTCATTTTCCATGGGGACACTCCTGTAAACAATATAAACCGGCACAACCGGATGTCGATCAGAAATCAACCTGCCGGTCCATTAGAACCCATCTCAAAATTGTTTTTTGGCGAAATCTGACGACTCCGTAAAAAGTCCAATATCTGCGTTACGCGCGATCCCTCAGAATTTGCGGCTTACGCCTTGTAGACATACACGTACGCTAAGTACGCTGCATTCTTCGGGATCGCGCAAGCCTTGATCTTGAACTTTTACGAAGTCGTCTGATCGAGACTTTTTACGGGTGCATCAAATTTGTTGGATCAAAATCAAAATCGCAATCGAAGAAAAGAATATTTCAAAAAAAGATGTCGTCTTCTGTGGATTCTAATTTTTGCATTCTTGTATAGACACGATAAATATTGCCGCAGAATGTGGACCCGTAGGGGTACCCCTACGGGGTTCTCCTGATCATTATGTCTATTGATAAATGCAACGGATTGTTAGAAACCAATTTTGATTTCGATCCCGAAAAAACCAAATTCAAACAAGCGGATAAAACGAAATCCGAATGTTTGGATGGGTTCTAGTCCAGCTGTTCAAACTGCCGGCACATCCGGGCAATATGCCCATGGTCTGCAAATGAATAATAGCGGTTGTTTCCCACCACCAGGTGTTCATGAACCGTTATTCCCATCGTCATGCAGGCCAGCACCAGGCGTCGGGTGATGTCCATGTCCGCACGGGAAGGCTCCGGGTCGCCGGAAGGATGGTTGTGGGCAAAAATAACCGCGGCCGCCCGGTGGTTGAGCGCCGCCCGAACCACTTCACGGGGATAGACCGAGCTTGCCGTCAATGTGCCTTCGAACAGTGTTTCAACGGCCATGACCCGGTTTTTGGCATCCAGAAAAAGAACCTTGAAACACTCGCGGTCCCTGGCGGACATGGAATGGTACAGGAAATCGAAGAGCGCCGCCGCGTTGTTCAGCGCTTCGGATTTAACAACCTTTTTCTCGAGAAAACGATTGGAAACCGCCGGGATCAACTTGAGGCCGAATACATTTTTGGGCCCCACGCCATCGATTTCACAAAGCTCGCTGACAGGCGCCTCAAACACCCCCTGAAGCGATTTAAACCGTTTAAGGAGGTCTTTTGCAGGATCCTTGCAATCCTTCCTGGGCGTGAACAGGGTCAGCAGCAATTCAATGACTTCATAATCATGGAACCCCTCCAGGCCGCCCGCGAGAAACCGATCCCTCAACCGCTGGCGATGGCCTTCGGATTTATGACGGTTTTTCTTGTCCATGAAAATTCCTGGCAGGTTTCACATTCAAAAGCGGGCATTCATTCCGGCAAGACGCACTATTCCACGTCTTCGAGTTCGCTTTTCAGGTTTCTGGTCATCAATTGGTAAACGGCGGCTTTTGGATCAAGGTCGTCATAGAGCACGGCATGCACCGCATGCGCAATGGGCATTTCCACGCCCAGTTTTTCAGACAGTTTATACACCGACTTGGCTGTTTTTACGCCTTCGGCAACCATTCGCATTTCAGACAGGATATCCGACAGCTTCTTTCCTTCGCCGATCATCTTGCCCACTGTGTGGTTCCTGGAGAGAGTGCCTGTGCAGGTTAGTATCAGGTCTCCCACTCCGGCAAGCCCGGCAAAGGTATGGGGATTTGCGCCCATCCGAATACCCAGACGCCTGATTTCGGTGAGACCCCGGGTAATTACCGCGGCCCTCGTGTTCAACCCCAGTCCCAGGCCGTCCACAATCCCAGAAGCGATGGCAATGACGTTTTTAATGGCCCCGCCCAACTCGACCCCGATCACGTCCGTATTGGTATATACCCGGAAATAGGAAGTGGCGAAAATGGCCTGCACGTCATTTGCCACATCCAGATTTGCCGCAGCAGCCGTAACCACCGTTGGCATTCGCTGCGCGACTTCAATGGCGAAGCTTGGCCCTGAAATGACAGCCAGATTTGCCTTTTCCGGCAGCAGTTCCCCGAGTATACCGGTCATGGTCAGGTGCGTCTTGTTTTCAATCCCCTTGGATGCGGTAACCACGATGGCCTCGTTCGGCAGGTTCGCTGCTGCAAGACCCGCTACACGGCGCATTTCATGGGACGGCACCACCATCAGGACCAGGTCCTTGCCGCTGACCACTTCTCCGAGGTCATTGGACGCGTGGAGGTTTTTATGGAGTATGATTTCAGGCAAAAAGAGCTTGTTTTCCCTTTCCAAATTGATGCTCTCTGCAACCTCGGGTTCATAGGCCCACAAATCGACCCGAAACCCCTTGCCTGCGAGCAGGTCCGCCAGGGCAGTGCCCCAGCTTCCGGCGCCTGCCACGCCGATTTTCGGATTATCTCTGTTTATCATTTCCGTCCACCCGGTTTGCATCTGTTTACCAAAAAAGTGCCGCCGGTTCTCAACCGGACATCATGGCGTTTCCAGTGTATCTCCGGCACCGTTTGCATCGGCTTCCCCTGCTTCGCCGTTTTCACCGGCATCACCGGCATCACCGGCATCACCGTTTTCGGTTTCGGCAAGCCGTGCGGCACTGACCAGCCGTTCGTCCGGCTCGATATTGACAAGCCTTACCCCCTGCGTGTTTCTGCTGATTACGGAAACATGGCCGATGGCGATCCGGATAATTTTTCCGGAACTGGTCATCAGCATCACATCGTCCTCGTCACTGACCAGCAGGATCGTGACGACCTTTCCGTTCCGCTCGCTCGTTTTGATCGTAATGACGCCTTTCCCGCCCCTTCTCTGCACGGGGTATTCATCTATGGCGGTACGTTTGCCGTATCCTTTTTCCGTTGCGGTAAAAAGGGTCTCTCCGTGCATCAGCACTTCCATACCGACCAGCTGATCGCCTTTGGCAAGGGTCATACCCCTGACACCTTGCGAAATGCGGCCGCTCTGGCGTACATCGGTTTCATGAAACCGTATGGATTTACCGAACAGGGAGCACAGAAAAACATTCTGGGTGCCGTCGGACAGGCGGGCCGCGATGAGTTCATCCCCCTCGTTGAGCCGTATTGCGATGATCCCGCCTAATCTTGGCCGTGAAAAAGCCATGATGTCCGTTTTTTTCACCACGCCGAAGCGGGTGCACATGAGAATGGTAAGTCCGGGGGTAAAATCGGGAACGGCCAGAACCGTTGTGAGATGTTCTTCGGGAAGGAAATTGAGCAGGTTGACGATGGCTTTCCCCCTGGAGGAGCGCCCCCCCTGGGGTATGTCATAGACTTTGCACCAGTAAACCCGCCCCTGGTTGGTAAAAAACAAAAACGTATGGTGGGTCGAGGCCACGAACAGGTGTTCGACAAAATCCTCTTCTTTGGTGCCCATGCCGGTTTTGCCCTTTCCACCCCGGTTCTGCTGCTGGTATAGCGTGACAGGGTTTCGCTTGATATACCCGCTCTTGGTTACGGTGACCACCATATCTTCCTCGGCGATCATATCTTCCATGCTGATTTCACGGGTATCGGCAACGATCGCCGTTCTGCGTTCATCCCCGAATGTTTCCTGTATTTCGGTCAGTTCATCTTTGATGATATTCAGAACAAGCCGCTCACTGGCAAGAATTTCACGGTACCGGGCAATCGCCTGCAGGATTTCGACATGCTCCTGCTTGATTTTGCCGCGCTCCAGGCCTGTAAGACGCTGCAGGCGCATATCCAGTATTGCCTGGGCCTGCAGATCACTCAACCCGAAGCGATCGATCAACAGCACCCTTGCCTCCACCGGTGACGCGGCACTGCGGATCAGGGAAACCACTTCATCAAGGTTGTCCAGGGCGACAATAAGCCCTTCGAGTATATGGGCCCTGGCTTCCGCCTTGTCCAGGTCATACCGGGTCCGCCGGACGATAACTTCCTTTCGGTGAATAATGAAGTGTTCAAGGATTTCCTTTAGATTCAAAAGCTCGGGGCGGCGGTTGACCACGGCCAGAAAAATGATGCCGAAATTGTGCTCCAACTGGGTATGCTTGTACAGCTTGTTTAAAATCACCTCGGCCATCTGGTCTTTTTTCAGCGCAATGGCGACCCGGATACCGTCCTTGTCCGATTCATCCCGGACATAGCGGATTCCCTCGATCTGCTTTTGCTTTACCATGTCTGCGATTTTTTCAATAAGGGTCGCCTTGTTGACCTGGTACGGCAGCTCCTTGACCACAATGATTTCGGTCTGGGCGCTTTTGTCTTTTTCGATATCGATCACGGCGCGGATGCGCAGTTTGCCTCTCCCGGTCTCGTAAGCATTTCGTATGCCTTCGGTGCCGTACAATATTCCCCCGGTGGGGAAATCCGGGCCAGACAGGTGCGCCATCAATTCGCTGATAGACATGGAGGTGTCATCAATGAGCGCCTTTATGGCGTTGCAGAGCTCGGTTAAATTGTGCGGGGGAATGTTGGTCGTCATGCCCACGGCGATGCCCGACGACCCGTTCAGCAGCAGGGAAGGAACCCTGGAGGGCAAAACAACGGGCTCCTGCAGCGTTTCATCGTAGTTCAGCTGCCAGTCAACCGTTTCCTTGTCGATATCCTCCATCATCTGGTGCGCCAGGCGCGCCATTCGAATCTCGGTATACCTCATTGCCGCAGGCGGATCACCGTCAACGGACCCGAAGTTGCCCTGGCCGTCCACGAAAGGGTAGCGCAGGCTGAAATCCTGGGCCATTCGGGTGATGGCGTCATAAACAGCGGAATCCCCGTGGGGATGATATTTACCGATAACATCACCGACGATGCGGGCGGATTTCTTGTAGGGCTTGTTCCAGTCGTTCTTCAGCTCCCGCATGGCAAACAGTATCCGGCGATGAACGGGTTTCATCCCGTCGCGCACATCCGGCAAAGCCCTGCCGATGATTACGCTCATGGCGTAGTCAAGATAGGATTGACGCATTTCACGTTCAATGCTTATTTCGGAGATCTGCTGATCGGTGTCACCCATTTTGGCTCCTGGTGAAAAAAATACGTTGTTGTTTTTTTATTGACGAGGTTTCAGGCCGTTCAAAATGCGCGGGAATACAGGATTCCTGCCCCGTCCCCAAACATGGTGCGGGGCAGGAAAGTTTCTAAAAACAGGGCGCTTGCCGGTTACTTGCGGCTCAGGTCGACAAATCCCAATGCAGCAAAAGCCAAAATGATAAGATAAACATATACGGCCATCCAGTTGTGGGAAGCCTGCCAGACAATACCGGAACCGACAATGGAAGGTACGCCAAGCGTTACCAGGACACCTAATGATCGGGTAATCGACATGATGGACTCCTTTATATTCAAATAGCGTTAAAAATCTTTCGAATCAATATGTATACAGTTGCCACGCCAGCAACTCCGGACGATTATGCGGACTCCAGAATCATCGCCATCCCCATGCCCCCGCCGATGCACATGGAAATCAAGGCGGTTGATGCGCCGGTGTTTTTCATCTGGTAGATGGCACTCACCGTCTGGCGGGCGCCTGTGCAGCCGATGGGATGCCCCAGGCTGATGCCGCTGCCGAGCTGGTTGGGTTTTTCCGTGGGGATGTTCAGGTCCTTGATGCATGCAAGCGCCTGGGCGGCAAAGGCTTCGTTCAGCTCGATCACGTCCATGTCACCTATGGACCGGCCTGTTTTTTTCAGAACCTTCCGAATCGCAGGGATCGGCCCGAGGCCCATGTATGCGGGGTCCACCCCGCCTGCGGCAAAAGCGCTGATTTTTGCAAGGGGTGTGAGCCCAAGCTCTTTCGCCTTTTTTGCGCTCATGAGCACAACGGCTGCCGCGCCGTCATTGATTCCCGATGCATTCCCGGCGGTAACCGTTCCGTCCTTCTTGAAAACCGGCTTCAGCTTTGCCATCTTATCCATATCGGTTTCCATGGGCCGCTCATCGGTGTCGATCACCACATCCCCCTTGCGGGTTTTTATGGTCACGGGAACGATCTCCTGCGCAAAAGTGCCGTTCTTGATTGCCGCCATTGCCCGGTTGTGGCTGAGCACGGACAGCTCATCCTGCTCCTGTCTTGAAATCCCGTATTTTTCCACAATATTTTCAGCCGTCACGCCCATGTGGTAGCCGTAGAAAATTTCATAGAGCCCGTCATATACCATCAGATCGAGCACTTCCCCTTTTCCCGTCACCTCCATGCGGTGCCCCCACCTGGCTTTGGGGAGCGCCATTGGTGCATTGCTCATGCTTTCCTGGCCGCCTGCAATAATAATTTCCGCATCTTCCATCATGATCGATGCCGCACCCAGAGCAATTGCCTTGAGACCCGAGGCGCAGACTTTGTTGATCGTAAACGCCGGGGTTTCCTTGCAGATACCGGCATGGATCATGGCCTGTCGGGCCGGATTCTGCCCCTGCGCTGCGATCAGCACATTGCCCATGATGACTTCATCGATGGCAACCGGGACGGCGCTTTCGTCCCATACGCCCGCATTTTTCTCAAGATCAGTGTCAGGCGCATCCTGTAAGCGGTCCGGCGCCTCTTCTCTGGCGTTTTCCCCGGGAACCGGACGCAGGCCGGCCCGTACAACCGCTTCACGGATAACCGTCTTGCCGAGTTCCACCACCCCGACATCCTTTAATGAACTACCGAAAGTGCCTACTGCTGTTCTGGCCCCGCTGACGATAACGACTTCTTGCATGGCAACACCCTCCTTGCTATGTATATTCAAATAACGACTGTAATGCATATCAATGGAAAACGGACCGGGGAAAAGCACGCCAGTCTGTCCGAATCAGGGCAAATCCATGCGGATTCCCCTTGATTTTAATGAAATCCCTGCTATCTTGATAAATTTATAATATTTAGCAAAATACGGCAGTAAAAACAAGGTTAAAACACAGCGGACACGTTGAAAAAACAGCATGTGCATCATCGCCATCGCATACCGGGTTCACCCGGCATACCCCCTGGTCATTGCAGCCAACCGGGACGAATTTTACAGTCGGCCGACCGCACCGCTTGATTACTGGAAAGACAACCCGGACATTCTTGCCGGCAGGGATTTGAAAAGCCACGGTACATGGCTCGGCATGAACAAAAAGGGGAAAATCGCTGCGGTCACCAATTTCAGGGAGCCGGGAAAAACGATCGAAAACGGCATCTCCAGGGGGTTTCTGGTAAAAAATTACCTTGAAGACGACACCCCGCCGGAAATCTATGTAGAAAGCGTGGCCGCACGGAAAAATGAATACAGCGGGTTTAACCTCGTGGCCGGCGATACAGACTCGCTGTTCTGGTATTCAAACAGGGGAAATGGCATAAAAAAAATCGAGACCGGCATCCACGGGCTCAGCAACCGCCTGCTGAACACTCCCTGGCCCAAGGTTGAGAAAATCAGGAAGGGCATATCACGCATCGTTGAACAAAATAACGAAATCGAACCCGAAGCGCTCTTTACGCTCCTTACCGACACAGCCCGCCCGCCGGATGAGACGCTCCCCGACACCGGCATCGGAAGGCTATGGGAGCAGATCCTGTCGCCTGTTTTCGTCACCAGCGATGGGTACGGCACACGGTGCTCATCCGTCATCCTGCGCGACACCACAGGCAAAGTCCTTTTCTGCGAGCGGAGCTTCGGTTTATCCGGTACAGTCGATACACGCTGCTTTACACTCTACCCGGGAAACCGCTGAGCCATCAGCAAAACCGCTGAGCCATCAGCAAAACCGCTGAGCCACCAGCAAAACCGCTGAGCCATCAGCTTTCGATGCCCTTGCGCGCAATCACGCCCTTTTCATAATAATGCTTGATCGACTTCATTTCCGTTACAAGGTCCGCTTTTTCAATGAGCGCCGGCGTCGCCCCCCTGCCGGTAATGATGATTTCGACGCCTTCGGGCTTGTTGTCAATGATCTGAAACAGGTCGCTTTCCGTTATCAGGCCGAAACTCAGCGCCACATTCGCCTCTTCCATGATCACCACGTCGTATTTTCCGCTTGCAACGGCATCTGCAAGCGCCCTGTAGGCTTTTGCGGCCGCCTTTCGGTCTTCCTCTGTGGGCTCCCCGAAAACGTACTGCCCCGTCCCGAACTGCTCGATGACGATCAGGTCAGAAAAGCGTTTCAATGATTCCAGCTCGTTATAACATCCCTGTTTGAGAAACTGGCCGATGTACACGCGCATTCCCGCGCCGGCCGCCCTTATGGCAAGGCCCAGTGCGGCCGTGGTTTTTCCCTTTCCATTCCCCGTATAAACCTGTACATATCCTTTTTGCATAAATATTCCTTTTCCTGTAGGATGCGTTTGCGCCGGACGGGCGCGTGACAGCTTTTCCCTGGAAATATAGTATACTTTCACGTAAACGACAATGACGATATTTCCGGGCCGTTTTTTCTTGACGCCGGTATCGGCCGTCTGATTTTTTGTCAAAAACAGCGCATAAAAAAGAAAACAAAAATATTGATCTGAATAAACGACAAACAATACGAATCAAACAAATCCAAGGGGGGAATGATGAAAGACCCGCTGTTCGAACCGATTACAATGAACCATCTGCGTATCAAAAACCGTATTTACCTGCCCGCCATGCACCTTGGGATGGCGGACAACTTTGAGGTAACCGACCGGATACTCGGTTTCTATGAAGAGCGCGCCAAAGGCGGGGCCGGAATGATAACGGTCGGGTATGCAACCATTGATGAATTTTCCGGAAACACCTTGAACATAGGCGCCCACAAGGACGAATTTATCCCGGGGCTGAAAAAGCTGTCAGACATCATCACCTCAAACGGCGCACGAAGCTGCGTGCAGCTCAATCACGCCGGGCGGTACAATTTTTCATTTTTCATGAACGGAAACCCGCCGGTGGCCCCGTCCGCCATTGCATCGCGGATGACGCGGGAAACCCCACGGGCGCTTACGATCGAAGAAATTGAAACCACTGTCGAAAATTTCGCAAAGGCGGCCAAACGGGTAAAGGATGCCGGCTACGATGCGGTGGAAGTGCTCCATGGAACCGGTTACCTGATCAGTGAGTTTCTTTCTCCCCTGACCAACTGCAGGGAAGATGAATACGGCGGCAGCTTTGAAAACCGCATCCGCTTCGGCCTGCAGGTAATGGAAAAAATCCGCGACTATGTCGGAAGCGATTTCCCGCTTATTGTCCGCATGAACGGAAATGATTTCATGCCGGATGGCCAGGGGCGCGGAGAACTGCGTGAGTATGCAAAAGCCCTGGTCGAACGCGCGAGCGTGGATGCGCTCTGCATCAACGTCGGCTGGCATGAGGCACGGGTGCCACAGATTACCGCGGCTGTACCCCGGGGGGCCTTCGCCTACCTTTCAAGGGGGATCAAGGAAGTGGTAGACGTTCCGGTGATTGCCAGCCACCGCATTAACGACCCCCATACCGCCAGGGAAATGATCGCCGACGACATGTGCGACATGGTCGCCATGGGGCGCAGCCTGATTGCCGATCCCCACCTCCCGGAAAAAGCGAAAACGGGCCGGGAAAAAGAAATCATCCACTGCGTCGCCTGTGCGCAGGGATGCTTTGACAATCTGTTTAAATTAAAGCATGTCGAATGCCTCTGCAACCCGGTTGCAGGATACGAACGGGAACGGACCCTTACAAAATCGGAAACACCGAAAAAAGTGATGGTTATCGGCGGCGGCGCCGCCGGAATGAATGCGGCCATTGCCGCGTTCGACCGCGGTCACAGTGTGTCTCTTTATGAAAAACAGGATCATTTGGGCGGTCAGCTCTATCTCGCCGCAGCCCCTCCCGGCAGGGCCGAGTTCGCCGAATTGGCGAAAGATCTCGAAAAACAGGTATCATGCAGGAATATCAAGGTCTATCTGAATCACGGTGTGGATGAGCAGACCATACGGAAGGAAAACCCGGATCACATTATTCTGGCCACCGGCGGAAAGCCGATGACGCCGCCTGTCCCCGGCATCGAACGTTCCCACGTGGTCCAGGCATGGGATGTTCTGGGGAAAAAGGTGTATACCGGAAGACGCGTGGTTGTGGTCGGCGGCGGTGCGGTCGGCGTTGAAACCGCACTTCTGCTGGCAGAAAAGGGTACGCTGTCCGGGGAAACGCTGAAATTTCTGATGGTCAACCGGGCGGAGGATATGGAAACGCTCTATGACCTTTCCATCAAGGGGACAAAAAAAGTCGTCCTCATCGAGATGATCGATAAAATCGGCAAGGACTTCGGCAAAACCACCCGGTGGGGGATGCTGCAGGATGTTTCCCGCTTCGGCATCGAAACAAGGGTGGCCACGAAGGCCGTTGAAATTACCAACGACGGCATTCGCGTGGAAACAGGCGACAACGTGGTCGAGGAAATCGGTGCGGACACAATCGTCATCGCCGCTGGCGCCCGCCCGGACAACTCCCTGGAGTCGCTCATAAAGGAATTGCAAATCGCCTGCAGCGTGGTCGGCGACGCAAAGGGTATCGGACAGGCTTTCGATGCCGTTCACCAAGGGTTTATGGCCGGAGCAGAAGTGTAGGCGAAAGGCGTACGCCGGAAGCCTGAGAGCACAGGGTGACCCCGATACCAATACCGACATTCGATACGGGGGAAAACCGGCAACGCAATATATTACAATTATTACGATTTTCTGCATTTATCAATATACATATCGATCAGGATGTCCTTGTAGGGCCCATATTCAGCGGGATTTTTTCCGAGGCTATACGATAATGCAAAAATCAGTACCCATACGGACATAACATCACTTACGGAAAAAACATGATCGAATCGTATCTCAACCACAAAAAGGAGCGGGAAGCATCCGGCATCCCGCCCAAACCGCTTACCGCCGCACAGGTTTCGGAACTGGCCGGACTGCTGGAAACACCGGAAGGGCATGATCCGAAAATGCTTGTGGACCTGATATCAAACCGGGTGCCTGCAGGCGTGGATGAAGCGGCACGGATAAAAGCGGATTTTTTGAACAAACTCGCGTGGGGCAATGCGGCCAGTCCGCTTATTACGCCGGAAGAAGCCGTTTTTCTGCTGGGTACAATGCGGGGCGGCTACAACACGGAGCACCTCATCGGCCTGCTTGCCCATCATGAGCGGTTCGGGGCATATGCCGCCGAGGCGCTTGTCCATATCATCCTGGTTTTTGATGCATTCGAGAAAGTGCAGTCCCTGCATAAAACCAATGCAGATGCCCGCCGGGTTATGGAAGGCTGGGCAAATGCGGAATGGTTCAGCACGCTGCCTGCGGTTCCCGAATCCATAACCCTTACAGCATTTCGGGTAAAGGGAGAAATCAACACGGATGACCTGTCGCCGGCCGGCGAGGCATGGAGTCGCCCCGACATTCCGCTTCACGCCCTTGCCATGCTCGAAAACAGGATAAAAAATCCCATAGAAAAAATTGCTTTATTAAAGAAAAAAGGATATCCGCTGGTATTTGTGGGCGATGTCACAGGAACCGGGTCTTCCCGGAAATCCGCTGCCAATTCACTGTTGTGGCATATTGGAAAAGACATTCCATACGTCCCGAACAAGCGCTTCGGCGGGTATGTCATCGGCGGAAAGATTGCGCCGATTTTTTTCAATTCCCTGGAAGACGCCGGCACGCTGCCCCTGGAATGTGATGTGTCAAAAATCAATGACGGGGATATCCTGTCCATTCATCCCTATGACGGGAAAATCTATAATGTGCAAACCGGCAAGACCGTTGCCGTATTTGAAATCCGCACAAAAGGGCTGCTTGACGAGGTGCGCGCCGGCGGGCGCATTCCCTTGATTATCGGCAGGAGCCTTTCGGACAGGGCCGCAAAAGCGATGGGACGGCCATACCCGGATATGTTTGCACGCAGCGAACTGCCGCCGGACAGGCAAAGCGGTTACAGCCTCGCTCAAAAAATGGTCGGCCGGGCCTGTGGAAGAAACGGCATTTCACCGGGAACCTATTGTGAGCCGAAAATCGCAACGGTCGGTTCCCAGGATACCACCGGCCCCATGACCCGGGATGAGTTGAGCGAACTTGCCTGCCTGAAATTCAAAGCGGATTTAGTGATGCAATCCTTCTGCCATACGGCCGCGTATCCGCGAACCGTGGACGTGGAAATGCACGAATCGCTTCACCGGTTCGTCCTACACCGGGGCGGCGTTGCCCTGTATCCCGGCGACGGGATCATCCACAGCTGGCTGAACCGCATGATCCTCCCGGATACCGTAGGCACCGGGGGGGATTCTCATACCCGGTTTCCCGTGGGGATCAGCTTCCCGGCCGGTTCAGGAATGGTTGCATTTGCCGCGGCGATCGGTTTCATGCCCATAGATATGCCCGAATCCGTTCTGGTAAAATTGTCCGGGAAACTTCTTCCCGGAATCACCATTCGGGACATGGTCAACTACATTGCCATGGCCGCCATACGAAAAGGGCTGCTCACGGTGGACAAAGCAGACAAGATAAACGTATTTTCCGGCCGGATCATGGAAATGGAGGGGCTGCCGGATCTGACGATCCAGCAGGCATTTGAACTGACCAACGCTTCTGCCGAGCGCTCCGCATCTGCCGCAAGCATCGCTCTTGGCAAAAAGCCGGTGATGGATTTCGTTAAAGGCAGCGTTTCCCTGCTGAAATCAATGATCGATGCCGGCTACGGAGATTCAGATGCCATTCTCCGCAGGATACGGGAAATGGAAAAATGGCTGGCCGATCCGGTGCTGCTCAAACGTGATCTGGATGCACAATTTGCCCACATCCTGGAAGTGCATCTGGAGGATATCACGGAACCGGTCCTTGCATGCCCCAACGATCCCGACGATGTCCGATTCCTTTCCGAGGTGGCGGGAACGCCCGTGGATGAAGTCTTCATAGGGTCATGCATGACCGGGTCTTGGCATCTGAAAAATGCAGGAAACATACTGGCGGGCCACCGCAGCGTCCCGGCACGCCTCTGGATCACCCCGGGGACCCGAATGGACGCGGCCCAGCTGAAAAAAGAGGGGTATTACGCCATTTACGGCCGGGCGGGAGCGAGGATTGAAATTCCCGGATGCTCGTTATGCATGGGCAACCAGGCCCGGGTTGCCGACAATGCCACGGTGGTATCCACGTCCACGCGCAACTTCCCCAACCGCATTGGAAACAACACCAACGTCTACCTCGCATCGGCCGAACTGGCGGCCGTCACATCAATTTTAGGGCGCATTCCAAAGGTGGAGGAGTATATGGCGCATTATTCGAGAGTGTAGAACCTGTCTCAATTGGGTTTGCACACAAAAGAGGGGACGGATGAAAACCCGCCCCCTCTTTTTCATTTACGATATGTCTTATGATGCCGCTTACAGGTCGAGCCAGGAGTCCGAATACAGTTTCCGGCCGAGGATAACATCAACGGTCTTGATATAATCCGCAAGCTCTTTTTCGACGGTTGAAGGATCAGGCGCATTGCCGTCCATGGCCTTGTGCACGATTTCAACGATATCCGGGCGTTTGCCCTTGGCAACGTCGGTCAGCCCGTCATCTAGGGGATCTGAAATCACGGAAACCATTCCGTAGCGCTCCAGCATGACCATATAGGTCGTGTTCAGAATCGGGCGCAGGTGCACGGGCGGTCCGTTTGAAATGTTGGACAAACCGCATGTGCTCTTGGCACCAGGGGCAATGTCCTGAAGCATTTCATAAAAATGCATGAGGCTGACCAACTGTTCCTGCTGGATATTCACCGGCGTCACGATGCCGTCCACCCATATCCGGTCGTTTTCAATACCGGCTTCGTTTGCCGCGTAAAGCAATTCAACACAAAGGGCTGCGCGTTCGTTCTCGTCGCGCGGCAGGCCTTCGGGACCCCACATCAGGGCGACGAAATCCGCATTGTATTTCGCTGCCAGCGGAATCATCTTTTCGTAGCGCTCCGGGCGGGCCATGATCGAGTTGATCAACGGCGGCTTCGCGGTCGGTTTGTAGACCTTGAGCCCTTCTTCAATGGCATCGATATTGGAGGTATCCAGCGCCAACGGCAGGTCAACCACTTCCTGAACGGTCTGAACAATCCAGGGCATCAATTCGATGCCGTCCTTCTTTGCCGGCCCCAGGTTGATATCAACATAATCCATCCCTTTTTCTTTTTGAAAAAGCGCTTCTTCCTGGATCGGCTTTGGGTCACGGGCTTTCATCGCCGCGCCGATCTTTTTGGACATCACATTCAAGCTTTCGCCAATTAACAGCATGGAGATTCCTCCTTTGGTTTTATCGGGCCACCGGCACCGAATCACATTCACTTTATTGGTTTCAGGGGATTACCGGGCCTTGAGAAAAGCCGGAATATGCGGTGCTTCACGGGGACCGACCGTAATTTTCCAGTCCGGGAGCTCCTCCTCGATTTCACCGGCGATGGCCGCTGCATACCCCGGAATGATAAGCTCCTTGTTTTTCACCTTATCTGTGATACCGCATTTTTTCACGAACATGCCGACGTCATCACCGGCAAACTTTCCTGCCGCCCAGGCGGTCAGAACGGAAAGCCCTTCCGTGTCCTTAATCAGCAGCCATGACGGCACCTTGCTGCCTTCAATTTCACCGGAAACGATAAAGTAGGTCAGTGCGAAGTTGGTGGTAATCAGAACCGGTGAATTTTCATCGGCATTGCCGATCGGATAGATGCCTTCCACGACGGTCATGGGACGCTGCGGGTCCGTGAAAATGTTGAGGCGTTCCAAGAGCAGCGGGAAAAGGCTTTCCGTCGTAAAATCGGACATGACGACAATGGCCCCGTACTTGGCAACGAACATGGATGCAATAAGGGTTTCCATGTCAATATTGGAAGCCATTTCACAGGGGAAAGCAATCGTCGGATACCCAAGGGAGCGATTCCCTTTTTTGAGCGCGGCGCGGCGAATGCTTACCTGGTCCTCAAACGCCTGCTTGACTTCCCGTGCGCCCGAATCAATCACGATCTGCTTCAAACCGGCGTCTCTGAGCTTATCCGTCATTGCCGGAAGGGAGTCGACACCGTCCCCTTTGACAGACAGGGGCAGATCGTTTTCCTTGGCTACGGCTGCAAAATCGTCGAGGTTGTCTGCGGTCGCTCCGTAAAGAAGCGGACGCTTGAACTTGCTGACTTCCACGCCGGCTTTGATCACATCGATCTTATCGGACATCAAGATCAGGTTGAACTCGGACTTCTCTGCAATGGCCTTTGCGACCTTTGCAAACGCATCCTTGTCGCCGTTAACATCTTCCACGGCAATGAGTTCCGGGCGCAGGTTGAACCCGACCCGCTCGTACTGGAATGCATTCCATACGGCAAGCTTTTTCTCCAGGTCGGCATCGGAAATATCCGATTTGACTTTTGCGGCCAGTATGGTCGGATTGTAAAAGGTTTTTTCATGACGGTACAATACGGTTTCACCGCCTACGGTGCGGGCCCTTACGCCCTTGCCGATCTTGACCGGCAGAATCGGAGGCGCCGATGCTTCCGCAAGCTGCTCCCTGGCCTCGTCTGAAACGTACGGGCAGGCGTCGAGCTCGGCTTTTCCGGAAGCGAGATTCATCGCAAAGGCGAGACAGGTCGGTGCTCCACATTCCTTGCAGTTGGTCTGCGGCAGGAGCTTGAATATCTGAATACCGGTTAATGCCATTTTTATCTCCTTACTTTCGCTATCCTTATCAATTAGTCAAAAGCCGCACCGGCATGCGGACAAACCGTTTCACCGACTTGTCCGCAGAACCGGATGCGGCTCATATATTACTCATCAACCGACAATCGGCGCCATATCAAGGGCAGGATGTTTCTTTTCCTTGAGGAAATCCATGATCTCTTCTTCTGATGTACCGACGGTTTCATCGGCGATCATATCGTAGAGATTCGGATAGCCAAGTTCCTCGCCGCGGGCATCGATGCGCTCTTTGAGCTCATCCTTCAAGCCTTTGGGCATCCATACGAGGCGGAGGATGCCGCCGGTTTCCATGTCGGGCGGACCATCACCGCGGATAAATTTGCGCTGGGTGACATTGAATTTCGAGTGCCCGACAAAACCCGGGGACTTCGCGCCGCCGCCCATGACACCGGCAAGGGTCGTAAACTTCATGCCGCAGGGGGTGTCACCGGTGTATTCACGGCCAACCGTCATGATACCGTTGCAGGAGGGAAGCATCGCTGCAATACATTCACAGCAACCGCAT